>DATIZR010000093.1 GCA_035516965.1 Nitrospirota bacterium | reverse complement strand
CGTTCATCTCCGGCCGCAAGCGCCTCAGCCGCGCATCTTCTCTCGACAGGGTCGGCATCGGCAAGCTTCTGCAACCACGTGGTAAGTTCGTTTCGTTCGAGCATGGCAAAGTCCTCTCGAACGTACTTATCGTCATTTCCCGGGGAAATCTTTAGGTCTCCCGGCCAAAGAGGGAGAACGGGCCGTGGGTGAGCGGGCGGTCTAGCGCAGGACGGGGGCCTTCATCTGGGCTTTGAGCCTGATCAGGGCCTGGTTATGAATCTGGCATACGCGGCCTTCGCTGAGGTTCATCACTTTGCCGATTTCCTTGAGTGTCAGCTCCTCCCAGTAGTACAGCGACAGGATCAGCTTTTCCTTTTCCGGAAGCTGCCCGATGAACTGGGCGAGCGCCTCGCGGGCGCTGTTCTCCTCCAGATGTTCGAGCGGCGTCTTCATCGTCTTGTCGGGAATGCATTCGGTCACGTCCATGTCGCCGTCTTCCCCGGCACGGTCACGGAAGTCCTCGAAGCTGAACACGACGGCGTTGCTCGCGCTCTGGAGCGTCCGGTAGTACTCGTCGAGGGTCATCTTGAGGCTCTGCGCCACCTCCTCCTCGTCCGGCGGACGCCCCAGCTCCAGCTCCAGCCGGCGATGGGCCCTCTTGATCTGGCCGATCTTGTCCTTCAGCGAGCGGGGGACCCAGTCGTTCGACCTGAGCTCGTCGAGCATGGCGCCCTTGATCCGGTATTCCACGAAGGTGTTCAGTTTCACGCGTCCCTCGGTGTACCGCTGGAGCGCGTCGAGCAGCCCCATGACGCCGACGCTGATCAGGTCCTGCACGGACAGCTGCGGCGGAAGCCGGTGCATAAGCCGGTAGGCCGTGTATTTGATGAACGGCATCGAGTCATTGATGATCCGTTCTTTTTCCTGCTCGCTCAATTCCGTGGCGTAGTCCGGCATGGCGCACCTCACTCTATGGGTTTAAATTCACTAAAAAGGCAACGTTCACATTGCAGAATCTCATGGTCATACCAAAAAGCACTGCCGAACTGACTAACGGCGTACGTGGTTCTCTGACGTCCTGTCTCCGCTCTGCCCTGTCATGTGTCCTCGCGCGACGGGCCCTTCCGGGAATAGCGCCTCCGCTTCTTATCGCGTCGTATCCGCGGTTGACAGCAGGTTGCCGATAAAGAACTGGAGCGTTCCCTTCACGCGGTCGGAGCGGTCCAGGAATTTTTTCGCGATCTCCGTGATCCGCCGGGAGATGTCGTTCCGGGGATAGAGGTCCAGGAACGGCTTCTGCGCGCGGACCGACGCAGGGACGGCCTCGTCGTAGGGAAGAAAGCCGAGATAATCCAGCGAGATGTTCAAGAACCTCTCCGCGGCAAGGGAAAGGCGCCGGAAGACCTCAACGGCCTCGTCGGCGCTCCCCGCCTGGTTCACCAGGACGAGGAACTCCTTCTCCTGGTACCGGGTGTGCAGGACCTTGATCAGGGCGTAGGCGTCGGTGATGGCGGTCGGCTCCGGCGATGTGACGATGACGAGATCCTGGGCCGCGATGCAGAAGAAGGCGACGTTCTCCGAGATCCCGGCGGCCGTGTCGATGAGGAGCACATCGATGTCGCTCTCATAGGCATCGAAGGCCTCGAGGATCTTCAGGCGCTGGAATTCGTCGAGAGCCGTCAGTTCCTGGACACCGGAGCCTGCCGGCAGGATCTTGACCCCGTGCGGGCCCTCCACCACGATGTCCTTAAGCGCCATCTCCCCGCTCAGCATGTGCTGCATGGTGTACTTCGGCGCCAGGTGAAGCAGGACGTCGATGTTGGAGAGGCCCAGGTCCGCGTCGACGATCATGACGCTCTTGCCGAGCTTCCGCAGCGCAATGGCGAGATTCGCGGCGACGTTCGTCTTTCCCACGCCGCCCTTGCCGCTGGCCACGGCGATGGTCTTCACGTATCGCTTCTTTTCCTGCTCGTTCGACATTGCGAACTCCTTCACGTACATCGTCGGGTAAACGGCTCAAACGAACTTCACACGCTGCATTCCTTCTTCACGATGAGGCCGGCCAGCCTGCCCACCGTGGCGTACTCGATGTCGCCCGGGACCCGCTGGCCGGTCGTCAAGTAGGCAACGGGCTTCTGGTACGTCAGGATCAGGTTGTACAGGGACCCGAACCGCACGGCCTCGTCCACCTTGGTGAAGGCGATGTAGTCGATCGGCAGCCGCGAATAGGAGCGGTACGCCTCGATCATGCACTCGTCGTCGCCGTTGGCGTTCATGAGCAGGTGGGTCTCGAGGGGAATGTCCGAAGCACAGAGCTCGGACAGCGCCCTGATGTACGACTCGTCCCGGGGGTTCCGGCCCGTCGTGTCGATGAACACCACGTCGCGGCTCTCGCTGAACTTGATCAGATTGCTGCGGAACTCTGCCGTGGTGGTGGCCGTAGCCAGGGGGATGCCGATGATGCGCGAGTAGATGCGGGCCTGTTCGGCCGCCCCGATCCGGTACGTGTCGAGATTGATGACGGCAGCCTTTTTCCCCGCCTTCACGGCCTGGGCCGCGAGCTTGGCGATCGTCGTGGTCTTGCCCACGCCGGTCGGTCCGATGAGCATGACCGCCTTCCTCATGAGGGGAGAGCGCTTCACCCGGATGTCCGCCGAAAGGTAGAGCGGTATCTCGCTGAGGTCCGTCGTCTTGTCGGACAGCCGCAGGGCGTACTCCTGGCGAACGGACCGCTCGGTGAGGAAGTTCACCACCGCCCGCTTCGCGGCGGGGAGCGACATCTCGTACCCGCTGTTCTTCATGCCCTCGAGCATGGTCTTGAGGCCGCTCAGCTCCGCCTTCAGTTCTTCAACGCCGGCGCCTGAGGGCGCGGCTGACGGACGGGATGGCTGAAGGGAGTCCGGAGCGGGAAGGTCGGAGCTGTCCGCCTGCGGTTTGCTCCGCACTCCGAACTGCGAACCCCGGACTGACGGCGCCTCGGCAGCGTCAAAGTCGATCGCCGCCGTGACCTCGACATGGGGCCGCAGGCCCTTCTTCTCCTCCGACGAGAGGATGATCGCGTCCTCGCTCAGCTCCTTGCGGACCTGCGCCAGCGCCAAGGCAAAGGTCTTCGCGGTGAATTTCTTAATCTTCATATTTCAGCACTCCCGTCGTATAGAGTCGCGCCGTGGGGGCGAGTTCCGCGTTGGACAGGACCACGATGGCCGGCAGGAACCGCTCCACGATCTTCCGCAGGAACCGGCGGGCCTGGGTCGAACAGAGAATGATGGGCTGCATCCCGCGCATCCGGTCGCCCGCCATGGCGGTCTCGATGGTCCGCATCAGCTTGGTGACGACGTCCGGGTTGATCGCGCCGCCGGCCTCCATGGCCTGGATCAGGGCCCGTTCGAACCGCGGGTCCAGCGTGAGCACGTGCACGCCGCCGTCGGAGAGGGTGTACTGCTTCGTGATGTACCGGGCGAGCGACTGGCGCACGAACTCGGTGAGCACCTCGGCGTCCTTCGTGGACGCGGCGTAGTCGAGGAGGGTCTCGAGGATGGTGATCAGATCGTTGATCGGCACGCGCTCCTTGAGAAGGTTCTGGAGCACGCGCTGAAGTCCGCCGAGGGTGAGGTTCGACGGGATGAGCTCGTCGACAAGCTTGGGGTAGTTCTTGGAGACGCTGTCGAGCAGGCTCTGGACCTCGTTCCGGGTGAGCAGCTCCCAGGCATGGGACTTGATGACCTCGGTCAGGTGGGTCACGATGGCCGTCGCGGTGTTGACCACCATGTAGCCCCGGGTCTGCGCCTGCTCCACATCGCGCTCCTGGATCCAGAAGGCGGGCATGCCGAAGGCCGGCTCCTTGGTCGGGACGCCCTCGATGCGCTGCGCGCCGCCCGACGGGACGGCAAGGTGATGGCCGATCATGACTTCGCTGCGGGCTACCTCGATGCCCCGGATCATGAGCGTGTACTCGTGGGGACGGAGCTGCAGGTTGTCCTTGATGTGGATCGACGGCACGACGAAGCCGAGGTCCGACGCGAGCTGACGGCGCATGGCCTTGATCTTGTTCAGCAGCTCCGGCCTGCCGGCGTCCACGAGCGGGATGAGCCCGTAGCCGATCTCGAAGGTGAGCGGTTCGAGCTCGATGAAGGTCTCGATTGCCGGCTCCTGGGGAGGAGCCGCCTCGGCCTTCTGGAGCTCCTCCTTCTTTTCCTCCGCCGCGGTCTGGGCCAGGGCATAGGCGAGCCCGCCCGAGGCCGCCGAGAGCAGGAAGAAGGGGACGTGCGGCAGCCCGGGTACCATGCCCAGGAAGGCCATGATGCCGCCTGCCGTGAGCATCACCTTGGGATTGATGAAGAGCTGCCGCGTGATGTCCTTTCCGATATCGGATTCGGTCCCCGCCCGGCTGACGACTATGCCGGCCGCGGTGGACACCAGCAGCGCCGGGATCTGGGCCACGAGGCCGTCGCCGATGGTCAGGATGGTGTAGGTCTTCGCAGCCTCCGCCATCGGCATGCCCTTCTGGAGCGTCCCGATGGTGAACCCGCCGATGATGTTGATGAACGTGATCAGCACGCCGGCAATGGCGTCTCCGCGCACGAACTTGCTGGCGCCGTCCATGGCGCCGTAGAAGTCAGCCTCCTGCGCGACCAGCTGCCGCCGCTTCCGCGCCGTGGCCTCGTCGATGAGGCCGGCGTTCAGGTCCGCGTCGACGGCCATCTGTTTTCCCGGCATGGCGTCCAGTGCGAAGCGCGCGGCGACCTCGGCGATCCTGCCGGAACCCTTGGTGATGACGACGAAATTGATGATGACGAGAATGATGAAGACGATGAACCCCACGGCGAAATTTCCGCCCACCACGAAGTTCCCGAAGGACTTGATCACCTGGCCCGCCGCGTCGACCCCTTCGTTCCCCTTGAGCAGGACGAGCCGCGTCGAGGCGATGTTGAGCGACAGCCGGTAGAGCGTGGTCATCAGCAGGATCGACGGGAACGCGGACAGGTCCAGGGGCCTTTTGATGGTCACGGCCGAGACGAGGATCACGACCGCGAGCGAGATCGAGAAGGAGAGCAGGATGTCGAGAACAAAGGCCGGGACCGGAAGGATCATCACGCCCAGGATCGACACGACGCTCACCGAAACGATCACGTCGCCGCGCTGCTGTAAGGTTGCTATGAAGGCCATCGTTCAAACCTCAAGGGAAGTCCGGCACTGACGGACGCGGATGACAGCGCAGGAAGAGCCGTGATGATGCACCACAGCGTCATGCGGTCCGGGTTCTTATTGCCGCTCATGCCGCGGCGCCCCGCAGCTTATAGATGTACGCCAGGATCTTCGCGACCGCCCGGTACAGCTCCGCCGGGATCGCCGCATCGAGCTTTAACTTCACGAGGGCGCGCGCCAGCGGCTTGTCCTCGACCAGGGGGATGCGGTGGCTGCGGGCGATCTCCTTGATCTTCTGCGCCACGAACCCCTTGCCCTTGGCCACGACCCGCGGGGCCTCGCTCTCTTCCTTCCGGTAGGACAGCGCGACCGCGATGTGGGTCGGGTTCGTGATCACCACGGTGGCCTTGGGAACGGCCTCCATCATCCTGCGGCGGGCCATGTCCTTCTGCAGCGCCTTGATCTTCGCCTTGATGAGCGGGTCGCCCTCGGATTCGCGGAACTCCTCGCGGATCTCATCCTTGGTCATGCGCAGGGACCGCTCGAGCTTCCACCATTCGTAGGCATAGTCGGCCCCGGCCAGCACGAAGAACGTCCCGAACATGTAGAGGACCGCCTTGCCGACCAGGGCGCCGGCAAGTCTCTGAATATCGCCGATCTCCAGGGCCGAGGCCACGGGAAGGGCCAGGAGGACCTTTTTCATGACGAGATAGAAGATCGTCACGCCGAGCACGAACTTGAGGAGGCTCTTCAGAAAGCCCGGGAGGGCGGTGATCGAGAAGAGGTTCTTGAACCCCTTGAGCGGGTTGATCCGTTCAAGGTCGAAGCTCAGCGGCTTGACCAGGAACCCGCCCTGGGCAAGGCTCGACAGCAGGGCGGCGGCCACTGCGGCCGCGAAAAAGGGGGCCAGGATCCACATCATCTCGAGGGAGGCCGACCGGATGACCGCGAGGGAGTCGCGCCCGTACCGCAGGCCGAGCAGCCTGCCGGTCAGGCCGGCCAGGTTCCTCATGAAAGAGGTCCCGGCCAGGTAGAACACGGACAGGATGCCGCCCAGGGACGCCATGCCGACGAGTTCGCGGCTCCGCGCAATGCGGCCCTCTTCGCGCGCTTTCTGGCGCCGCCGGGGTGTTGCCTGTTCTGTCCTGTCTTCGCTCTCTGTTTCAGCCATGGTAAAATCCGTAAGGGGCCGGCGCCAGGGGAAAGGGGAGAAGGGATTTCCGCCCTTCCGTCCCGCCCTTCACGGCCTTTCAGCCTTTCATCATCACGACAACACGGCTCAGCTCATCCTTAAGGCCGTTGAAATACCCGCCCATCACCAGCACGAACACGGGGATGCTGATCAGCATCACCAGAAACCCGACGAAGAGGTGGA
Organism: Nitrospirota bacterium; assembly: GCA_035516965.1. Classification (NCBI taxonomy): domain Bacteria; kingdom Pseudomonadati; phylum Nitrospirota; species Nitrospirota bacterium. The sequence continues at coordinate 113,321 of DATIZR010000093.1, read as the reverse complement.
CCGGATACCCCACGAAGAAGATGTTGATCTGCGGCGCGGCCTTGTAGATGAAGCCCATGAGCAGGTTCGCGATGAACATGGCGATGATCACCGGTGCGCTGATCTTGAGCGCGATGACGAAGAGCTTCGTCGCGAAGGAAACGCCGGCCGCGGCAAGCGCCCCCGCGCTGGCCGCGCCCGCCGGAAGCCACTCATAGCTCCTGACGAACACGGCGATGAGATCATGGTGGATGTCCATGGCCAGGAACAGGAGCATCGTGATGATGCCGTAGAGCTGCGAGATCTCCGTGGACTGGCCGATCTCGGGATTGAACAGGGTCGCCATGGACAGGCCGGTCGCGTTGCTCATGACCTGGCCCGCCATGTCCACGGAGAAGAAGATGAAGCGCGCGGCAAGGCCGAAGACCATGCCGAACATGACCTCCCGGGCCACGACCGCGGGGATCTCCGCCCGGGCGACCTGGAACGGGATTACCGGCGCCAGGACGAGGGCGATGGCCACGGCCAGGCCGATCCGGAACTGAGGCGGAAAGCTCTGGCTGCCGAAGACGGGCATCAGCATGAGGACGATGCCCGCCCGCAGGAGGATGAAGAGGAAGTTGGGTATATATTGGCTTATATCCATATTCATGCAGACCACTGGCGGCTTCGCCGCACACGGTTACAATCTTCTTTTCATCCGGGAATCAAGGGCTCTCTGCGTGTCCGCAAAGCGGCCCCGTGGTTCCTCTTTTTTCACCGGATATACGCCGGTATGTTCGTTATCAAATTCGTCGTGAAGGTCATCAGCGTCTGAGCGATCCACGGGAAGAACAGGAACAGGCAGACGAATACGGCGATGATCTTCGGCACGAAGGTGAGCGTGAATTCCTGGATCTGCGTCACGGCCTGGAACAGGCTGATGACGAGCCCGACCACGAGGCTCACGAGCAGCACCGGGCTCGACACGATGAGGATCGTCTTGAACACTTCGCCGGACAGTTCTTTTACCATGTCTATCGTCATTGAAAGCTCCTTACCAGCGATCCCACCACGAGGTTCCACCCGTCCACCAGCACGAAGAGCAGCAGCTTGAACGGCAGGGACACGAGGACCGGCGGCAGCATCATCATACCCATGGAGAGCAGGACGCTCGAGACCACGACGTCGATGATCAGGAAGGGCAGGTAGATGAGAAAGCCGATCTCGAAGGCCGTTTTGAGCTCGCTGATCGCGAAGGCCGGCACCACGATCCGGAGGGGCAGCTCGTCCGGCGTGGCCGGGACCGGTGTCTTCGCTATGTTCAGGAACAGGGCAATGTCCTTCTGGCGCGTCTGGCGCAGCATGAACCCCTTGATCGGCGGCGACGCGACCGCCAGCGCCTGCTGCATCGTAATCTTCTTGTCCAGGTAGGGCCCGATGGCGTCCTTCGTGATCACGTCCACGACCGGCGACATGATGAAGAACGTGAGGAACACGGCCAGGCCGATGATGACCATGTTCGGCGGGATCTGCTGGCCTCCGATCGCCTGGCGGAGGAAGGAGAGCACCACCACGATCCTCGTGAAGGAGGTGAACATCACCAGCATCGCCGGGAGGAACGACAGGAAGCTGATGATCAGAAAAACCTCTATAACGGGATCATTTAACTGCATAGAGCATGTCCTTCATCGCTTTCAGCCGCTTGAGCTTCGCGCTGATGTCCGCGACCGTCGCCTTTTCCGCGGCGGCCTGCGCGGGCCGCGGCTCCCCCTGCTCCTCCTGCGACTCATCAAGGGACTTGAGGAGCTTGAGGTCCGTTGCCGTCACGCCGACGAGCAGCACTTCCCTGCCGATCCGGACCGCGGCGATCCCCTTCTTCGGCCCCAGGGACTGGTATCCCAGCATCTTCATCAGGCCATCCTTATCCTGTTTCTTTTTCATCGCCACGCCCAGCAGGGCGATCAGTCCGACCACGATGGCAAGGGCGATTCCCATCTGAAAATAGAGGTCCGTCATTTGAGCTGCCGAATCCTTTCCGTGGGGCTGATGATGTCCGTCAGCCGCACCCCGAACTTTTCATTGACCACCACGACCTCGCCCCGGGCGATTAGCCTGTTGTTCACCAGGATCTCCATGGGCTCGCCCGCGAGCTTTTCGAGCTCGACCACCGAGCCCTGGCCGAGCTGCAGGAGGTCCTTGATCAGCATCCGGGACCTGCCCAGCTCGACGGTCACCTCGAGGGGGACGTCAAGAAGGAAGTCCATGTCCCGGGAGGCCCCCGGGGCCCTGTCGGCCTTCAGTTCCTCGAATCCCGCTCCCTGTGCCGTTCCGTTCTGAACGTTGCTCTGTGGTTGTGTCATGTGCCGCTCCTTTGCTGAATGTGGAATTAGAGATGAGGAATGAATGCCTGACCGCCGTCCTTGTTCATTCCTAATTCCTCATTTCGTCAAAATCTTATTGATACGTATGGCCTGCGTGCCCCGGCTGAAGCCGGGCTGTCCCGCGAATTTCGGGATGTCCTGCACCTTGATGGTGAGGTTGTCGCTCGTGCACCGGTTCAGTGTCAGCACATCGCCCACCTTGAGGCTCATGAGGTCGCCGAACAGGACGTTGACCTGGCCCATCTCGGCGGAGATTTCGACCGGCGAGCCCATGAGGATATTCTTGAGTCGCTCCACCCATCGCTGGTCCAGCTCGAGCTTGTCGCCCTGGATGCCCGAATAGAGCTTCTCCTTCACCGGCTCGATCATGGAGTAGGGAACGCAGAAGAAGAGCTTGCCGGTGAAATCCTCGACTTCGATGTGGACCTCGACCTTGATAACGATCTCGCTGGGCGTCACGATCGTCACGAACTGGGGGTTCATCTCGGAGCCGACATGCTCCGGTGTGATCGTCTCGATGCCGGCCCAGGCCATGGACAGGTCGTTGAGCGCCATGGCGATGACCTTCCGGATCACGCCCTGCTCGATGGACGTGAAGGCCCTGCCCTCGGACTTGACGTGCCGCGCCGTTGCGCCGCCGAAGAAGAACTCCACGAAGGCGAATACGAGGGGCGCCTCCACGACCAGCAGGGAGTATCCCTTGAGCGGCTCCATCTTGAAAATATTGATGCTCGAGGGGAAGGGGATGGTCTTCATGAATTCGCCGAACTTGATGATCTGCAGGTTGTGGATGCTCACGTCCACGAACTTCATCATCAGGCCGGAGACCGTGTTCCGGAAGAACCGGGCGAACCGCTCGTTCGCCATCTCGAGCCCCGGCATCCTGCCCCGCACGATGCGCTCCTGGCTCGTCAGGTCGTAGGGCCTGATGCCGGACATGATCTTCTGCTTGGCCGTCTCGGTGTCGATGTCTCCCGACCGGACGCCCTTCAGCAATGCATCAACTTCGTCTTGTGAGAGGATGTCGCTCATTGCATTACAAACTCCGTAAAGTAGAGGTTCTTGAAGATGTCTTTCCCCATGGACTGGTTCGCCCGGAGCAGGAGCTCGTCCTTCAGCTGGAATTTTCCTTCCGGGCTCGACAGGGATTCGGCCGACTTGCTGCTCACCAGCGTGATGATCGCGTCGCGGAGCTGGGGGGTCTTTTCCGCCATGAGCTGCTGGTTGGACGGATCGGCGATCTCGAACTGCATTGTCACCTTGAGGAACCGCCCCTGTTCGGCAAGATTGAGAACAAAGGCGTCCAGCGCGATGAGCACGCTCTTTACCTCTTTTTTCTCCTCCTTTTTCGCTTCCTGATGACCCTTGCCGCTGAAGAGCAGCACATACGCTGCGACGCCGCCGGCGAGCGCGATCACCAGGATGCCGATGACGAGGAACAGGCTTTTGTTGCTTTTCTGTGCTCGAGTTTCCTTTTCATCATCAGGCTGCACATCTTCTTTTTCTTCGGCCATGACACGACCTCCTTCATGATCATCTGGCTTATACAAATAGCATGCCCGAGCCAACGCATTGAAAAAACGGAAGACCGATCTTTGAGGCCCGTCAAAGGAATGACTTTCTGGAGAGCCAGCTCGCATTCCCCTGTCGAAGAACCTTCAAGCGAGCTGCCGGTTTGTCAGCGCACTCAGCACGTGTCAATCAGTTGACAGGAGGGCGAATATTTGTTATGTTAAGCGCGTATGCATAGAGTTCTTGTCATAGAAGACGATGAAACCGTCCAGGATGTTCTCCGGTCTTTTTTGATCGCAAAGGGATTCGAGGTTACGATTGCGAAGACCGGCGAGGCAGGCCTGGACCAGCTGCGCGCCGAGAAGTTCGATCTCGTTCTGACCGACCTCGTCATGCCCGGCATCACGGGCATGGATGTGCTGAAGGAAGTCTCCGCATCGAAGCTGAGCGCTCCCGTTATCGTCATGACGGCCTACGGAACGGTCCAAACCGCGGTCGAGGCTATGAGGATCGGTGCGTTCGACTACGTCACGAAACCCTTCAACCTCGAAGAGCTCATGATCGTGATCGACAAGGCGCTCTCCCTATCGAAGCTGCAAAAAGAGAACGTGATGCTCAAGATGCAGCTCAAGAAGAAGTACAATTTCAAGGGCCTCATCGGCGACGCGCCCCTCATGCAGGCCGTGTACGAGATGATCGAGAAGATCGCAGACACGGACAGCACGGTCCTCATCACAGGCGAGAGCGGGACCGGTAAGGAACTGATCGCCAAAACGATCCACTACAACAACATCAGCAGGGCGGGGGGCCCCTTCGTCCCGCTCAATTGCGCAGCCATCCCCAAGGATTTGCTCGAATCCGAGCTCTTCGGCCACGAAAAAGGAGCGTTCACCGGGGCCATCAACACCCGGATCGGCCGGTTCGAGCTTGCCCAGGGAGGCACGCTCTTCCTCGACGAGGTCGGCGAGCTGGATCCCGCGCTCCAGGTAAAACTGCTCCGTGTGCTGCAGGAGCGGGAGTTCGAGCGGGTGGGCGGGATCAAGACGATCAAAGTGGATGTGCGCATCCTTGCCGCCACGAACAAGGACCTGGAAAAAGCCACCAAGGAAGGCACGTTCCGGGAGGACCTGTATTACCGCCTGAATGTCATTCCGCTCCATCTTCCCCCGCTCAGGAGCAGGGTAGAGGACATCTCCCTCCTGATCGCTCACTTCGTACAGGAGTTCTCGAAGAAAAGGAAGCGCGAACCCTTCACCTTCTCGCCGGAGGCGCTGGAATGCCTGATGAAGTACCGCTGGCCGGGCAATGTGCGCGAACTGGAGAACCTCATTGAGCGCCTCACGATCCTGGTGAGCGGCAAGATCGTTCGGGTAGCAGACCTTCCGGAAAAGCTGCATCAGATGGCCCTGCCTCATCTGGACAAGGCAGAGCGTCCAGCGCCGGGCCTGCAGGATGCGACTGCCGGGGCGACGGCCCGTCCCGCCGGGATCGAGATCGGCGACGAGGGCGTTGATCTGAACCGCATGGTCGGCGACGTGGAGCGGAGCCTGATCATGCAGGCCCTTCAGAGGACCGGCGGCGTCCGGAGCAAGGCGGCCCAGCTGCTCGGCCTCAACCGGACCACGCTTCTGGAAAAGATGAAAAAGATGGGCATCGATATGCAGAAGAAGTAATCTGAAGTGACCGATGTCGAAGCATCAAGGTTTTACGGGATGCTGCCACCGGGAATGGGAGACAGTTTGCTCCCTGGTTTTCGATTTGACATTTGAATCAGCTTGAATCCTCGCCCGCCAATCCTTCGTCAACGTCATTAATCTGACGGCAATTCTTCCGTTACAGTCATTAAAGTTCAGATACTTACCAACGGGCATGCTTGTTGCTAATATCAGCGGGCATGAGGTCCTTCATGCACGCACTTGCCCTGTCGCTGATTTTGCTTAACCCGGTGCCGGCACTGCCGGCTGACAGGAACGCGCTCCCCTCCCCGATGGAGAGGGCTCGGGACCTGGTCAAGGAGAACAAACCTGATCAGGCTCTCGCAGTCCTCTCCTCTTACCCTCCCGATCCCGAGGAGCGATCCCTTTATCATGCCCTGTACGCGCGAACGCTGGTGCAGGCGGAGCGGGTCTACGAGTCGATCGAGCATTACCGCATGGCCTATATTTATTCGACCTCGCAGGCCGATAAGGAGCAGCTCCTTCTGGAGCGCGCCGAGACATACTCCCGCCTGGGCTACGATACGGAGGCTGCCGTTTGCCTCGATGTTTTGCTCAAGACGTTTCCGAAATCCTCCCTCACCGAGCAGGCAGAGCTGGGCATCGCGGAGGCGCGCTACCGGCTCGGCGAATACCGTGAGTCCCTCGCCCATTTCGAGAAGTCCGGCACATCACTGCGGGCGAGCTATGGCAAGGCCGGCGCTCTCCAGAGGCTCGGCCGCAGCGCGGAGGCCCATGAGATCTACCAGCGGCTCCTCAAGGAGGACCCGAACATCCTGAACTCCCCCGGCGAGACGCTGTACAACATGGCAGAGAGTTTCCGCCAGTCGGGGAACCTCAATGATTCGCGGATCTATTTCAATGCCGTCAAGGACGACGCCTTCAAATACAAGGCATCCCTGGGCCTGGGCATGATCGCGATGGACGAGCGGTCATACGATAGGGCTGCAGAACAGTTCCGTGCCGCGTCGGTATCGCCCGAGCGGACCATCAGGCGGGAGGCGATTCTGCTGCAGGCGGAGGCCTTCACCAAACTCGGAAGCTATAAGGAGGCCGAGGCCGCGCTCCAGGGGATTCGGAAAAACTATCCCTACGGCAGCGCCTACGACAGGGCGGCGCTGCTGCTCGCCCGCTTGTACCGGGAACAGGGCCGGTACGAGGATTCCCTGCGGCTCCTGAAGGAACTCATCTACCGGAGAACTCCGTCGGGAGCCGCCCTAGACGAGCTCGAGACGATCCTGCTCGAGGCCGCAGGCGGGAAGTCGGCCGATATGGTCAAACTCTGGAGCATCGGCGGCCGCTGGCTCCTCGAGCCCACGCGGTCGCCGACACTGGTCAGGATCGCGAGGGGGCTGCGTCACACCGGCAAGCCTTTCATCGATGTGTGCACGTGGCTGATCAGATACGGCCCCGGCGACGCGAAAACCCAGGCGCGCCTGCTGCTCGCCGATTTCTATGCCGGCCTGGGCGACACGGCGACAGCCTCCAGCTACCTGGCGCGCGCCCGGGTCAAAGGGCACAGCGATGAAGCGGTCCGTGTCAGGGCGCGGATCGATCTGGCGAACCGAAAACCGGCGTCCGCCGCGGAAGGGCTCATGACCCTCCGGGAGGCCGGGCAGGATGACCTTCTGCTGCTCCTGGATGCAGTCAGACTGGCGGACCCGAAGCGCGTCCGAAGCGCCGTCGATTACTGCGACCGGCAGTTCAAAAAGTCGCCGGGCACGCTCCCCGTGTATATCCGGCTTGCGGACCTGCTCGTCGAAGCGGGGCAGCGGAAGGAAGCGGTCCGCTACTACAAGGAGGCTCTCGATCAGAAGAGCGTTCCCGGTAGCGGTCAGCGCAGCGACCGGGAATGGGCACACTACCGCATTGCGGAACTCTCGGGGGGCGCGGAGCGGGCCGAATCGCTGAAGTCCCTCCGGACGTCCACGGGAGCCGTCGGTCGCTTCGCCGAGGCGGAGCTCAGGAGCGCGGCGCTGCGCAGGAAGGTCGAGTGATATGGCACAGATGAACGTGGAGCGGTTGAACGAGGCCTTTCAGAACTTTGCCTCGGCCTCGAAGAGCCTGGAGTCCTACTACCAGCAGCTTCAGGAGCGGATCGTGCACCTCACGGGCGAGCTCGAGGTCCGCAACCGGCAGTTGAACGATGCGCTCGCCGATGCGGAGCGGAACAAGGACTATCTCAAGGCCGTCCTCTATAACCTCGAGGAAGCGATCATCGCGGTCGACCCCGAGGGCAGGGTCACGACCATGAACCGGTCCGCGGAAGAGCTCCTGCAGACCAGCCTGGGCGAGGCGATCGGCATGCCCTTCACGTCGCTCCCCTTTACGATGAACGAGGACGCGAACGGCATCTGGCTTGAGGCGGGGAGCAGACGGTACTCCGTCATTCTTTCCCAGTCCGATGTCGTTGACGCGGAGGGATGCCTTCGGGGCCGCGTGATCCTGATCAAGGACATTACACGGATGCGGGAACTGGAGCAGCTTCACGAGCGCAACCAGCGGCTGATCGCGATGGGAGAGATGGCCGCCCGGCTCGTGCACGAGATCCGGAACCCCCTCTGCAGCATCGAGCTTTTTTCGAGCATGATTGAACGGGAGCTGACAGCACCGGAACACCGGGGGCTCGCCCAGGGGATCACGGCCGGCATCGGGAACATCAACAGCATCCTGACGAACATGCTGCTCTTTGCGCGTCCCAACAAGCCCACTCTTTCCCCGATGCGGCTCGACGAGGTCCTCCGGGACAGCGTCGGACTGCTCCAGGCCATGTTCGACTCGCGGAGGGTGCGGCTTTCGCTGGACGCCCCCCCCTGCGAGATGGCCGGCGACCCCGAGCTGCTGAAGCAGGTGTTCCTGAACCTGCTGATCAACGCGGTCCAGGCTATGCCGGATGGCGGCTTCATCGACGCGCGCATCGAGCGGGAGGGAGGCCGGGCTGCCGTCATCATCCGCGACACGGGCGCCGGCATCGCGCCGGAGCACATTGAAAAAATCTTCGATCCGTTCTTTACGACCAAGGATGAGGGCACGGGTCTGGGACTGGCTATCGTCAACACGATCATGCAGGCAAACAACGGCTTCGTCAACGTGAGCAGCGAGCCCGGGGAAGGCAGCACGTTTCGCCTCTCTTTTCCCCTGAACGAAGAGCCGATCTGTCATCGGGACGCCGGAAGAGAAGGAACCGTCGAGCTGGTCGATACCGAACATTCAGAGCAGCTGCCCGAGCCCGATGCCAAATACGGGCTTGCCTATTATTCGTTTTGACGTGAAAAGCGGATTTCGGAATGCGGACCTTTGAAAGGAGCTCTGTCGTGAATGCAACGATTGCAAAACCGGTCTTCGTCGTCGATGATGACGCCCAGATGCGGCTGGCGCTCAGGGAGGCCGTCCAGCGGCTGGGGTACCCCGTCGTGCTCTGCGAGGGGGGCGAAGACGCCCTCGGGAAGCTGAAGAAGGGCGCCTGCTCGCTCATCGTTACAGACATGAAGATGCCGCGCATGGACGGGCTCTCGTTCCTGAAGGAGGTGCGGCGCTGCGTGGGCAATGTGCCAGTGCTCGTGATCACCGGCTTCGGAACCGTAGAGAACGCCGTCGAGGCGATGAAAGAGGGCGCCACCGATTATCTGATGAAGCCCTTTTCCTTCGACACCCTGGGCAAGATGATCGCGGGGATCATAACCAGGACCACGGCGGACAAGGAGCTGCTGACCGGCAGCCGCGAGATGCAGAAGATCATCCGGCTCGCGGGCGATCTCGCGGGCAACGACATCACCGTGCTGATCACGGGCGAGAGCGGCACCGGGAAGGAACTGCTCGCCCGCCACATTCACCGCTCGAGCAGGAGGAAGCAGAATCCCTTCATCGCCGTGAACTGTGCCGCGATCCCCGAGAACCTGCTCGAATCGGAGCTGTTCGGACACGAGAAGGGCGCCTTTACCGGCGCCGTGGAGCGCAAGAAGGGAAAGCTCGAGCTGGCCGACACCGGCACCATCCTGCTGGACGAGATCGGAGAGATGCCCCTGCTGCTCCAGGCAAAGCTGCTCCGCGTGCTGCAGGAGCGCGAGATCGACCGCGTCGGCGGCAGGGAGCCCGTCCGCGTCGACGTGCGTGTGATTGCAACGACGAACCGTGACCTCGCGCAGGAGTGCGCCGGGGGCAGGTTCCGGGAGGACCTGTTCTACCGGCTGAACGTGTTCCCGCTGAAGGTGCCTGCGCTCCGCGAGCGGCCCGAGGACATCGAACTGCTCGCGAACCATTTCATCAAGGCCTGCTCCACCGCGGCAGGCAAGAGCATCGGCGGCTGCGCCGGGGAAGCCCTGGACCTGCTCAAGGGTATGCCCTGGCGCGGGAACGTGCGCGAGCTCGAGAACATCATGCAGCGCGCCGTGTTCCTTTGCGCGGGCGATGCCGTCACGCCCGAACACCTGATGTTCGACCAGGCGGAGCCGAGGGCTGCGGCGAACGGCAAGCTCGCGGACATGGAAAAGGAGATGATCCTGAAAACCCTCAAAGAAGTGAACGGGAACAAGACAATGGCCGCGAAGCTGCTGGGCGTGAGCGTCAGGACGGTACGGAACAAACTGCAGGAATACGGGCAAAAATTGCCGGTAGGGTGAAAAAAATGCCGGAAAGACAATTTGTAACCACAGATGAACACAGGTAAACACGGATCAATAAAACGGGATGTCATTAAGATTTTACGGTATTCATCCGTGTTAGAGGCAGCATCCGGTTTTGGCATGGTAATTGATTCATATATAAAGGAGGCATTTCATGTCCGACAGTATGAAAATCCTCGAGCGCCTGGTGCAGCAGACGGGAATCAGGCATGGCGTGCTTGCATCGAACATCGCCAATGTGGACACGCCCAATTACCGGGCCAGGGACGTCAGCTTCGGCCAGGTCCTGGGCAGCGAAATGCATATGGTGACGACCGACCCCCAGCACCTGCAGGCCGGGGAGTCCGCAGCCGGCGCCGGAGAAGTGCAGGGCGAGGACAGCCGGCCGTGGGCTGACAAGAACAACGTGGAGATGGACCTTGAGGTGGCGAAGATGACGGAGAACGCCATGCTCATGGAGGCTGCGGTCACGCTCCTGACGAAGAAGATACAGATGTATAAGAACGCGATGAAGACCAGTGGTTAGCGGAGCACGGGCCCGGGGCGGGAAGCATGACCCCGCGCAGCGTATTTAAGGAGGCCGGCACATGGATTCTTTCGGAGTGTTTCACGTCAGCGCATCGGCGCTCGCCGCCCAGCGGCAGCGCATGAACGTCATCGCGTCGAACCTGGCGAACGCCCAGTCCACGAGGAGCACCGAGGGCGGACCCTACCGCAGGCAGGACGCCGTCTTCACGACCGAGAACCTTGGCGGGGGTCAGGCAGGGCTCGAAGGCGTGAAGGTGACCGCCATTGTGCGCGACGAGTCCCCTTTCAAGATGATCTACGACCCGGGTCACCCCGACGCGAATGCCGATGGATTTCTGGCAATGCCGAACGTGAACGTCATCGAGGAGATGGTGAACATGATGATGGCGTCGCGGGCGTACGAAGCCTCGGTCTCGGCATTCAACATGTCGAAGGCGATGTTCGCGAAGACGCTGGAGATGGGAAAAGTGTAAAAACCGTTTTTGCCACAGATGAGCTCGGCTAGCAGTGGAGGACAACGCCAGTCCTTTTTCTGAAACCTGTGTGCATCTTTGGTTACACCATGTGTCGAATCTTCAGGAGGTTCTCATGTCTGATCTCAAAATCAATGGTCTCGGACCAGCCCCGGGGCTGCCCGAACTCAAGCCGGCGTCGAAGGACGCGGGGAAGGGGTTCGAAGACATCATGCAGGAGGCGATGGGCAAGCTGAGCCAGGTGCAGACCGACGCCGAAAAGGCCGTCAAGGAGCTCGCCTCGGGCGGCGATCCGACCCAGGCCATCATCTCCATGGAGAAAGCGGACATGAACTTCCAGCTCATGGTGGAGGTCCGGAACAAGCTGCTCTCCGCGTACGAAGAGATCATGCGGATGCAGGTGTAATCAATCAGCTGAGGGGAGGGCGTGGAGCAGAGGCACTGGTCTTTTGCTTCATGCGCCATGCGCTCTGCCCCTTGCGATACCTCGAGGTAAATTATGGCTGAATTGCTGGAACAGGTAAGAACAATGCCCCCGAAGAAAATGATCACGCTGCTCGTGGTGCTTGGGCTGGTGATCACTGCCGGGATCCTTCTGGCGACATGGGTCCAGAAGGCTGACAATCAGCTCTTGTATTCGAACCTGTCCGAAGAGGACGCGGGAGCCATCGCCCAGAAGCTGACGGAAATGCGTGTGCCCTATACCACGACGGCGGGCGGGATCATGGTCCCCGCCGACAAGGTCTATGAGCTCCGGCTCCAGCTGGCCGGGCAGGGTTTGCCCCAGGGCGGCGGCGTCGGCTTCGAGCTGTTCGACAAGACCAGCTTCACCATGACGGATTTCGTGCAGAAGCTGAACTACCGCCGGGCGCTCCAGGGGGAGCTGTCCCGGACCATACGGTCGCTGGCCGAGATCGACCAGAGCCGGGTCCATCTGGTGGTGCCCGAGAAAAGCCTCTTCATGCAGAAGGAGGACCGGCCCAAGGCTTCGGTCCTGATCAAGCTCAAGGCGGGAAAACGGTTGTCCGCGGGACAGGTGCAGGGCATCGTGCACCTCGTCTCGAGCAGTGTCGAAGGCCTTGACGCGCGGGACGTGTCGGTCGTGAACAGCACCGGAGAGATGCTCACGTCCGTGGTTGACGAGAACTTCGCCGCGTCGGGCGGGCAGCTGGAGTACCAGCGGAGCTTCGAAAAGGAGATCGAGACGCGTGTCACGGGCATGCTGGAGCCCGTGGTGGGCAAGGGCAAGATCAAGGCGCGGGCCGCGGCGAGCTTCGATTTCACGAAAGTGGAGAAGACCGAGGAAAAGTACGACCCCGAAAGCCAGGTGGCGAGGAGCGAGCAGCGGAACACGGAGAAGTCCACGAGCGGCACGTCCGGCGGCATACCCGGTACGACGTCGAACCTCCCGGGAAAACAGCAGGCGGCCCAGGCATCGCCGACGACCCAGGGAATGTCGGAAAAGAAGAGCGAGACCATCAATTACGAGGTCAGCAAGACGATCAGCCGCGTCGTGAGCCCGGCGAACGAACTCAAGCGGCTTTCCGTCGTCGTGCTCGTGGACGGCACCTACGCCGCCCAGCAGGGTTCGACGGACAAGAAATACACACCCCGGAGCGAGGAAGAGGTGCGGCAGTTCGAGGACATGGTGAAGAAGGCCGTGGGATACAGCCAGGACCGGGGTGACGAGGTGAAGGTCGTGAACATGCCCTTCGAGGTGGCTCCTCAGGAGGAGATCGCCGAGACCGGCGGCGGTGTGCAGAGCGCCATGCCGATGATCATGACCGGCGCAAAGTTCGCCATTCCCCTCGTCGGCCTTGTCCTCCTCTTTGTCATGGTGATCAAGCCGCTCATGAAAACGCTGACATCGATGCCGGCGCAGAGGCCTGTGCTCGCGCCCCAGATCGCGGCCGAGCAGCAGAAGGCCATCGGAGCGCCCGAGCGATCGTCACAGGAGCAGCTGGTCGCCTGGGCCAAGGCCAATCCCAAAGAAGCCACGAACCTGATCAAGGGATGGCTTGAGGAGAAATAATCATTCGGCACGGTCCCGTGTTGCAGTGCCAAAATTTTACCGCGAAGATCACGAAAGCCACGAAGTTTTAACCCTCTGGCTGTTTTCTCTTTGCTTTTTTCGTGAACGTCGCGTGCTTCGTGGTTAACAGGTGTTGTTTCCGGTTTATCCGGGACAGGAGCTTCCATGCCGTTAAGCGGATATGAAAAAGCAGCCATCTTCCTGAGCACCCTCGGCGAAGACGCGGCGGCCGAGGTGCTGAAGGGTCTCGATGTAAAGGAGATCGGCAGGATTACCATGCAGATGACGAGGCTCAAGACCGTAACCAAGGTCGCGATCGACAACGTGCTGCAGGAGGTCTCCGACACGGTCTCCCGCGGCGACATGCGCGTCGGCGGCGAGGAGTACATCAAGAAGATCCTGTCCAAGGGTCTGGGCGAGGACGGCGCGCAGAAGATCATGGAAATGGCGTCGAAAGAAGGCCCTCTCGATTCGCTGCGGTGGGTGGACGCCAAGACGCTGGTGACCTTCCTGGTGACGGAGCACCCGCAGACCATCGCGCTGATCATCTGCCTGCTCGAACCGGCCCAGGCCGCCGAGGTGCTGTCGGCCCTGCCCGAGACGGTGAAGGCGGACGTGGCCATGCGGATCGCGATGACCGAGCGGATCCCGGAGACCGCGATCGAAGAGCTGAAGGAAGTGCTGAAGGGCCAGCTCGAGATCGGCAAGAGCAAGGGAAAAAAGCTGGGTGGGAGCCGTATGATCGCCGAGATCCTGAACCAGTGCGACCGGGCTACGGAGCAGTCTGTGATCGGCAGGATCGAGGAGCAGAACAACACGCTCGCCGATTCGATCCGGAAGCTCATGTTCGTGTTCGACGACCTCGTGAAGGTCGACGACCGCGGCATCCAGATGATCCTGAAGGAGGCCAGCTCCGAGGAGCTCACGCTTGCGCTCAAGACGGCGTCGGAAGCGCTCAAGGAAAAGATCTTCCGCAACATGTCGCAGCGCGCCGCCCAGATCCTGAAGGAGGACATGCAGACGCGCGGGCCCGTCAAGGTGTCCGATGTGGACAAGGCGCAGCAGAACATCGTGAAGATTGCCAGGCGGCTGGAGGCCGAAGGCAAGATCGTGCTTGCGGGACGTGGCGGCGAGGAAGTGGTTGTCTAGGGTGCCGGCCTCCGGGCCGGAGGAAGGGTGGATCGTGTGAGGGGCAAAAGCGAGGCGGGAGTATTGAACATGGTCACGGTTTTCAGCATGCCGAAGCTGAAGAGCGACTCCTCGATCGGCCACAGCGCCGACCACGTAGAGCGGGAGGCCTACGAGCGCGGGTACGCCATGGGAGAGAAGGCCGGGTTCGAGATGGGGGAGCAGCGGGCGCAGGTGCTCCTCGGCAAGCTGGAGTCGCTGATCGATGAACTGGCGTCGCTGAAGCAGAGGATCGTGAAGGAGGCAGAGCCCCAGTGCGTCGAGCTCGCCGTGGCGCTCGCCCGGAAGATCGTGGTCGCCGAGCTCACGGCGAAGCCCGAGCAGATCGTCACGATGGCGAAGGAGGGCCTCCTGAAGCTGGAGCGCACAGGACAGATCACGATCAAAGTGAACCCTGCCCTGTTCGACTTCTTTTCGAAGCACAAGCCGGACCTGGCGCGTATCCACCCCGACATCGTGTTCGACGCCGACCCGGCCATGACCCGATTCGGCACGGTCGTGATGGGCCCGGTCGAGGATGTGGTGACCGACATCGACGAGCAGCTCAAAAACCTGATCAAGGACATGGCAGACCGCCGCGGGGCTGGTGATACGGCATGATCGACCTTTCTTCCTATATTGGCGCAGTCGCCGAGACCGAGCCGATGAAGGTCTACGGCCGCGTGATCGAGATCACCGGCATCATCATCAAGGCCACGGGCGTCAAGGCGAGCATCGGGGAATCGTGCCGCATCATCTCCGATCATGTCTCCATCGACGCCGAGGTTGTGGGGTTCCGCGACGGCAAGGTGCTGCTCATGGCCGTGGGGGACCTTTCCGACATCCGGCCGGGCAGCAGGGTGCTGCCGGCGGGCAGAAAGGTCTCGATCCGGGTCTCGCCGTCGCTCATCGGCCGCGTCATCAACGACCGGGGCGAGCCGATCGACGGCAAGGGCCCGATCACGGGGATCGACTACCCCCTTTCCTCAACGACCCCGCACCCGCTCAAACGGCGTCGCATCACCGATCCCATCGATCTCGGCATCCGGGCCATCAACGGGCTGCTCACGTGCGGCAAGGGGCAGCGCATCGGGATCATGGCCGGTTCGGGCGTGGGCAAGAGCGTGCTCCTCGGCATGATGGCCCGGTACACGGCCGCCGCGGTGAACGTCATCGCGATGATCGGGGAGCGCGGCCGGGAAGTACGCGAGTTCATCGAAAAGGACCTCGGCGAAGAGGGCATGAAGAAGTCCGTCATCGTCGTTTCGACATCGGAGCAGCCGCCGCTGGCCAAGGTGCGCGGCGCCCTGGCTGCCACGGCCATCGCCGAGTACTTCCGGGACCGGGGCGCGGACGTCCTGCTGCTCATGGACTCCCTCACCCGCGTGGCCATGGCCCAGCGCGAGATCGGGCTTGCCACGGGCGAGCCCCCGACCTCCAAGGGCTACACCCCTTCGGTCTTCGCCTTGCTGCCGCGGCTGCTCGAGCGGGTCGGGACCTCGGAGGGGCCGGGAAGCATCACCGGGCTGTACACCGTCCTCGTGGAGGGCGACGACATGCAGGAGCCGGTGGCGGACTCGGCCCGGGCGATCCTGGACGGGCATATCGTGCTGTCGCGCGAGCTCGCCATGGAGAGCCACTACCCGGCGATCGACGTGCTGCAGAGCATCAGCAGGGTGATGCCCGATATCGTTGATGCGAAGCACAAGGAGCTCGCCTCGCGGTTCGTGGAGACCCTTGCGAACTATAAACGGGTGGAGGACATGATCAACCTCGGCGCATACAAGGCGGGATCGAATCCGAAGGTGGACCACGCCATCTCGATGGTCGACCGGCTGAGGACGTATCTCAGACAAGGCATGAAGGAGCGGCGGGATTTCGGCGACAGCCTCCAGGGGCTGTATTTTCTCTTTGAGAACGCAGAGGGCAGGGTATGACCAGGCACAAAATCCTCTCACGGGTGCTGGAAGTCAAGGAGTTCACAACGGAGCAGCTCGAAGCAGAGGTGAAGAAGGCCCGGGAGCGGCTCGACCACGAGCAGGCGGCCCTGGACGGCTTCGAGCAGCAGCATAGGACGACCTGCGGGGAGTTTACCGACCGGCAGACGCGGGGAATGCTTCCCGTCCGGGAGATGGAGCTCTACTACGTCTATATCAAGCACCTGGGCAAGCAGATCGAGCAGCAGAAGAGGATCGTGGAGATCCGCCGCGAAGACGTGGATGTACGGCAGCAGGCTCTGGTCGAGGCCTATAAGGAGCAGCGCCTCGTCGGCAAGCTGCAAGACCGGATCGCGGGGCACGAGGCCCGGCAGGCAGGCCAGGCGGAACAGAAAGAGCAGGATTATGCGTTCATCTCCCGGAGGGGGGCGCAATGAAGAGAATCGGGGATAGAAGACCGTCGTCAGCGGACGGAAGGCGGAAGATCGAAGATGGACTGAAGACGAACCGCAGAGGTGCCTTGCTGTTTTGTCTTTGTCTGACAGTGGCAGTCTATTTTCCGGTACCCTCCGCATTTGCCGCCGACGACATGCTCCGGATCATCGAGGAGAAGCGAGTCGAGCTGAAGGAGAAGGAAGAGTCCCTGAAGCGGGAAGAGCAGCAGCTCCTCGTCCTGAAAAAGGAAGTGGACGGGAAGATAGAGGCCTATACGAGGCTGCTCGCCCAGGTCGAAGCCGCCCTCAAGCGCGTGGAGCAGATCAAGGGCGAGAAGATCGAGAACGTGGTCAAGGCCTACGAGGTGATGCCTGCCGAGGACGCCGCTCCACGGCTCGCCGCGCTCGATGAAGACACGGCGCTCCTGATCATGACGAGGATGAAGAGCAAGAAGGCCGGCGCCATCATCGCCCTCATGGAGCCCCGCAAGGCGGCAACGCTCACGAAGAGCATGACCGCACTCAGCGTCAAAAATACCAAAGGTCAAAATGCAGACGGCAAAGCACGGGCACAGGAATGAATGCTCAAGGTGATATACCCGACGCCGGCGACGGATGCGAGCTCCCGTAAATCCCCGCGGAACGAACCATGCACGTTTGGACGACATCCCCCATGAACGACCTGCTCCGCGTCACGGAGCTCCCCCTCCGGATCGAACGCCGCGACCAGCTCGGGGACCTGTTCCTCTCCCAGTCGGCGCCCGGCGACGTCGCGGTCATCGGACTTGATGACGACTACCTCACCTTTCTCTCCACCGCGCGGGAGCACGGTATTCGCGGCCCGATCCTGCTGATCGCCGAGGAACCTACCATCGTTACAGGAGACCTGCATCGGTACAACGCCCTGGTCCTGGACCTGAAGCGGATCGGAAGCGCCGAGGTCAGGAACATCGTGCATGTGGTGCTCAAGCTCGCGGCCGAGCGGAACGGCAGGGCGGATGACAACACCTGCGGGGACCCCGGGGACCGGTCGGATGAAGCACCGATCACCGACGTGCTGGCGATCCAGGAGCGGCTCGATCATGTGCAGAAAAAGGCGCTGCCCGTCATTCTCGCGTTCGAGACCCGGCAGGAAGGCGAGGCGGTCACCGCACGGGGCATCTGTACCATCAGGGAAGTGTTGAACGAGGCAGTCGTCCTGCACAAGTTCAAGCAGTCATTGCTGCTCCGCAGTATGAAGAAGGACATGCCGGTCCGCGTGTACTTCACGTACAAACACAGGAACCACGGCTCGAGCGTTTCAGTCCGCCAGGTGGCCGCCGGGGAGCTGACGATATCGGTGCCGGCGAGTCTCTTTATCACGCGGGAGATGCGCATCCAGCCAAACCCGAACAGGCCCGTCGTCCTCTACGTGAACATCCCAAACGAGCCCACCACGCAGTTCAGGGTCATGGACATCAGCACGAGGGGGATCGGATTTCTCTGCAGCCGCGATCTGCCCGTCGACCGCGAGTACAGCATGACGATCATGCTTCCCGATCCCCAGGCCGTCGTCGTGACGAACGGGACCATCCGCTTCAAAAAGGACTGCGGCGACGGCATCCGGTACGGCGCCGAGATCAGGACCCATCCCTGGGACGAAGAAAACCTCGCAAAATACGTGATGAAGCGCGAAGCCGAGATCGTCGGCCTGCTCAGGAACCTGTGAGAGCAGGCGGCCCTTCCGGCGATCCTTCCCTGAAGCCGGCGTTTCCGACCTCATAGAGCATTACATCAAAATGAATCGGGATTCTTCATACCGGGTCAAACCTCCCCGACAGACAACGTGGCCCCGCAGGAGTATATTTTGATGACCAGGTAAAGAATTACCTCTTCGATTCCGATAAGATATCGTGACTGCCGCAGGCGTGGGGGCAGGATCTGCAGCGCTCCCTGCCGGTCACGAATCCCCACAACGGGTGTAAATCTCAATTCATGAGAAGCATTACCCACTTTATATTCCAGAAGATCAAGACCACAAACATGTGGCTGCTGCTCCTGATCGCCGTCATTGCCTCGGAAATCTTTACGGCGCTTATGAACGCCTTTCTTGGGTTGCTGTGGTGGGGAAGCGTTTCCTACGACCTCCTCAAAATAGGCACCATCGATGCATTCGTTGTCCCTTCGCTCGTGGCTCCGCTCCTCTTATCCATGGTCAGGCTCACGGACAGGCTGCTCCAGGATTCGGAGCAGAAATACCGCGCCTTGATGAAAGATGCCGGAGAGGCAATACTGCTGACCGACCTTGACGGGAGAATTGTCGAGGTCAACCGCAGGGCGGAAGAACTGTCCGGTTACACGAAGAACGAGCTGATCGCCATGGAAATCTCGAGGCTCCATCCTGCAGATGAAGCCGAAAAAGCGCTCCGCTCGTTCGCAGAAGCCGTTGCGAGGGGCGGCGTGGTGATAAGCGATGTCCATATATTGAGAAAGGACGCCGCGAAAGTTCCCGTTGAGATAACAGGCACGATAACGATCATTGATTACGGCGGCAAGAAAATATCCCAGGCGATCATCCGCGATGTCACCGAGAGCAGGAAGGCGGAAGCCGAATTAAGGCGACATCATCATCACCTGGAGGAACTGGTAGACGAGCGGACCGCCGAACTGCAGGGGAGCGAAAGAAGCTACCACTCGCTGTTCGAGAACATGCTCGATGGTTTCTCCTACTGCCGCATGCTGTATGACGAGGGCCGGCCACAGGATTTCGTCTATCTCGATGTCAACCCCTCATTCGAGCGGTTGACGGGTTTGAGGAACGTGGTTGGAAAAAAGGTCAGCGAGGTCATCCCCGGAATTAGAGAGGCCCATCCCGACTTGTTCGAGGTCTATGGAAGGGTGGCATTGACCGGCAGGCCTGAGCGGTTCGAGATATACGTTGACGCGCTGGGAAAATGGTTCACGACATCCGTCTACAGTCCCGAGAAAGAACATTTTGTTGCCGTTTTCGACAACATCACCGAGCGCAGGAGCGCGGAAGAGAAATTGCGTGCCAGCGAGGAAATGTTCTCCTCGATCTTTGTCAATATCGGCATCGGCATTGCCCTCATAAATCCACAGATGGAGATCGTTTCCATGAATCCCGTCATGAAAAAGTGGTTTCCCCATGTGGATGACGGCCAACGGCCCATTTGCTACAAAAGCTTCAATGTTCCCCCCGGGAAAGTCGTCTGTTCTTACTGTCCCACCGTGCGTTCTCTCCAGGACGGGAAGATTCATGCCTCGATTACCGAAACGCCGACTCCTGAAGGAATTCGCTACTACAAAGTAATTTCCGCGCCGGTTCTTGCGCCCGACGGGTCCGTTTCGGCCGCTATTGAGGCGGTTGAAGACATCACCGAATTCAAGCGGGCGGAGAACGCCCTCAGCAAGAGCGAAAAACGGTTTAGGTCATTGTTCGAGAACATGGTCGAGGGATTCGCTCACTGCAGAATGGTCTTCGCGAACGGAGAGCCGACCGACTTCATTTATCTCGATGTCAATAAGACGTTCGAAAGCTTAACGGGGTTGACAAGCGTCGTCGGGAAAAAGGTCACGGAGGTGATCCCGGGCATACGCGAAGCCGACCCGAAGCTCTTCGAGATCTATGGAAGGGTCGCACTGACCGGAACGCCCGAACGCTTCGAAATGTTCGTCGCGGCACTTCAGATGTGGTTCTCCATCTCCGTGTATTGCCCCCAGCCGGAACATTTCGTGGCCGTCTTCGACGTGATCACCGGGCGCAAACGGGCGGAGCAGGAGCGCGAGAGAACGATTGATTTCCTTCGCCTGGTGAATGAAAGCACAGGGACGCAGGACCTGATCAGGGCGGCCACGACCTTTTTCCAGCAGCAATCCGGGTGCGAGGCGGTCGGCATCCGGCTGCGTGAAGGTGAGGACTATCCTTACTTCGAGGCCCGGGGATTCCCCGAGGAATTCGTCCTTGCGGAGAGCAGACTCTGCGCACGGGACAGTGCAGACTGCATGATCCGGGACAAAGAAGGCAATCCCATTCTCGAATGCATGTGCGGCAAGGTGATCTGCGGGCGATTCAACCCCTCAAAACCGTTCTTCACGGAGCACGGGAGCTTCTGGAGCAACAACACAACGGAGCTCCTGCGCAGCACCACCGAAGCGGACCGGCAGGCGCGCACGCGCAACCGGTGCAACGGCGAGGGATACGAGTCGGTGGCACTGCTTCCCCTGCGCCTCGGTGATCAGCGATTGGGGCTTCTGCAGTTGAACGACCGACGGACAGGGGCTTTCTCCCGGGAGACGATCAGTGCCTGGGAGAGGCTGGCGGACCAGCTTGCCGTGGCTTTGGCGAAATTCCGCACCGAGGATGCGCTGCGGGAGAGCGAGTCGCGTTTCTCGACGGTTTTTCACAGCAGCCCGATCGGCATCGTGATCTCCCGGCTTTCCGACGGCACGATCTACGATGCGAATGACGCTTTCCTGAGCGTCTATGGGTTTGACCGTCAGGAGGTCATCGGCCATACATCGGTCGAGCTTCAGCAATGGGTCAATGTCGAAGACCGGGCAGCTATGGCGAAAACGCTGCGCGAGCTGGGGCGCGTCCAGAATCTTGAAGCGAAATTCCGCCGAAAGACAGGTGAAACCGGAGACCTGCTCATATCGGCAGAGCGGATCGAGCTTGCGGGCGAAGAGTGCCTTCTGGGGATGTTTGCGGACATTACAGCCCGAAAGCGGATGGAGGCGGAACTCCGGTCGTCCGTTCAGATGTGGAACAACACCTTTGACGCCATCCATGACGCGGTCAGCATCATAGACCAGAACGGAACGATCCAGCGGTGCAACAAGGAAATGATCGAGCTCTTGGACAGGTACCCGCAGGAGATCGTCAGCCATCCCTGCTGGGAAGTGATCCATGGCGCAGATGAACGTATCGACGACTGCCCTTTCCGGAAGATGCTGCGATCCCGCCGCAGGGAGACCTCGGTCCAGCAGATGCTCAGACGCTGGTTCAGCGTCACAGCCGATCCGATCATCGACCAGTCCGGCAGGCTTGTCGGCGGCGTTCATATCATGACGGACGTTACGGAGCACAAGCTCTTCGAGGAACAGCTCAAGGAATCGGAGAATAAATTCAGAAGTCTGGCCGAGCAGTCGCTGGTAGGCACGTACATCATACAGGACGATGCATTCAAGTATGTGAACCCGCGGCTTGGGGAGATGTTCGGTTTCAGTGTTGACGATATCATCGAGCATAAGAGACCCCGGGATCTCGTTGTACCCGAAGACTGGCATATCGTCACGGAGAACATTGAAAAAAGGATCTCCGGCGAGAAGCAGTTCACCAATTATGAATTCAGGGGGCAAAAGGCAACGGGCGAAATCGTCCATATCGAAACGTATGGCTCCCGAGCATTTTATTTTGGCAAACCGGCGATCATCGGGGCGCTCCTCGACATCTCCGAGAAAAAGAAGCTCGAAAGCCAGCTCCGCCAGGCGCAGAAAATGGAGGCCGTCGGCCAGCTCACGGGCGGCATCGCCCATGACTTCAACAACATCCTGTCCGCGATCGTGGGCTATGCTTCATTGCTCCTCATGAGAATGCATGAGAACGACCCTGGCAGGCCTTTTGTCGACCAGATACTCTCCGGAACCGACCGGGCCGCAAGCCTCACCCGGAGCCTGCTGACCTTCAGCAGAAAACAGATAACCAGCCTGGCACCGATCGATATCAATGAGAACATCAGGCGCGTCGAAAAACTGCTCCAGAGGATCATCGGCGAAGACATCGACCTCCGGACCGCGCTGGCACCCGGCCCGGTCATCGTGAATGCCGACTCCGGCCAGATCGAGCAGGTCCTGATGAACCTGGCAACGAATGCCCGCGATGCCATGCAACAGGGGGGTCTCTTGTCCCTGGAAACGGCCGTTGTTGAATCCGATGCCCTCGGCGAAGAGGCAAGGAACGGCAAGGATTCGAAATACGTCGTACTCTCTGTCGCCGACACCGGCGCCGGCATGGACGAGAAGACCAGGGAAAAGATCTTCGAGCCCTTCTTCACCACGAAGGACCTCGGGCGGGGCACCGGGCTCGGCCTTTCGATGGTCTATGGCATCATTAAGCAGCATGGCGGGTTCATCCATTGCTACAGCGAGCCGAGAATGGGCACGACGTTCAAGATCTACCTGCCGCTCCTGGATAGAGCGGACGAGGCCCGCGTGGAGAAGGCAGCCCGACCCCTGGCGGGCGATCATCTGCGGGGGACTGAAACCATTCTTGTTGCGGAAGACGATGAGGCCATGAGGGCGCTCGTGAAAGCGACGCTCTCGGAATTCGGCTACACGGTGATCACGGCCGTCGACGGCAAAGACGCCCTGGAGCGGTTCCTGGAGAACAGGGACAGCATCCGGCTCGTTCTGTGCGACGCGATCATGCCGCGCATGAACGGCGGCGAGGTGATGAACGCGGTCAGGAAGACGGTGCCAGGTACCAGGATTCTGTTCATGAGCGGCTACCCGGCCGATGTCATCAAGCAAAAGGGGCTCCTCGGAGACGGTGCCGAGATGATCCTGAAACCCATTGCTCCGTCCGAACTTCTGAAGAAGGTCCGGGGTGCGTTGGATCGGAGTCCGGGGGAGCAGGCAGGCTGACTGTCCTATCGGGAAGAGATGGCGGGCGGGGCCTGGGGAAAGAGGAGAATGATGCTGATCCTGCGGTTCCGCGGGTCCTCGGGGTCTTCCTGGATGAAAGGGACCGTATCGGCGTAGCCGGCGACCCGGGTCAGGCGGTTGGGGTTCAGGCCGTAGCCTTCGAGCTGCTTCTTTGCCGAGAGCGCCCGTTCGGTGGAAAGCTCCCAGTTGCCGCGCGTCGCTGACGACCGGAAGGCCAGGGAATCGGTGTGGCCCTCCACGGAGACCGGGTTCGGCATGGCCTTGATCTGGTCGCCCAGCACCTGCATGATCCGGGTGGCGAGCGGCGTGGGTTCGGGCGAGCCGAGGTCGAACATGGGTTTGCCCGCCTTGTCCACCAGCTGGATCCGCACCCCCCCCTCGAACACATCGACCATGATCTGGTCCTTGATATCCCCCAGCTTGACCTCAATGGCCTTCTTGATCGACTCCTTGACCTCCTCCTTGCTGCGGGTCTGGAACTTGGCCAGGGCGTCGGCCGAGAGCTTGTCCTGCGATTCGCCGGCCTGATTGAACAGCTCGCTTGATTTCTCCATGAACGACGTGCCGCTGTGCTGGAAGATGCTGAAGCTCTTGAAGTAGTTCGACATGCGCGCGCGCTTCTCGGGCGCGACCATGGTGATCAGCCACAGGAGCAGGAAAAAGGCCATCATGGCCGTCACAAAGTCGGCATAGGCAACCTTCCAGCTCCCGCCGTGTCCTCCTCCGCCGGATACCTTCTTCACCTTTTTAATGATGATCTTGGACTTCTGGTCGCTCATTTTGCCTTGCCCCTGACCTGGTTTTCCAGCTCGCTGAAGGTCGGCTTTTCAACATCCGGGATCGCCCGTCTGCCGAATTCCACCGCCATCTGGGGTGCGGAGCCGCCGACGAACGCCACGAGGGCGACCTTGATGACCTGCAGGAAAAAGCCCTTCTCCTGGGCCTGGTGCTCCAGATTGGCGGCAATGGGGCCGACGAACCCGTAGCACATGAGCACGCCGAGGAACGTGCCGACGAGCGCCGCGCCGATGCTGTGGCCGAGCACGGACGGCGGCTGGTCGATCTTGCCCATGGTGAGCACCACGCCGAGGACCGCCGCCACGATGCCGAGGCCGGGCAGGGCGTCGGCGACGCGCGCGACGCTGTGCGAGGGGATCATTGCCTCATGGTGATGGGTGTCGATCTCGATCTCCATGAGGTTGTCCAGCTCATGGGGAGGCACGTTTGCCGTGACGATCACCTTCAGGTTGTCGCAGATGAAGTTCACCACGTGGTGGTTGGACAGCACGCTGCCGAATTTCTGGAAGATGGGGCTCCGGTCGGGGTTCTCGATGTCTGACTCGACGGAGACCAGCCCTTCCTTCCGGATCTTCGAGAAGAGCTGGTACAGGAGCGACAGGAGTTCGAGGTACTGCCGCTTGGAGTGGCTCTTCCCGCCGACGATGGTCAGGACGTTCTTCGAGACGATGCCGACGATCTTGGACGGAGAGGAAATCAGAAAACCGCCCAGGGCGGCGCCAAAAATGATGACGACCTCGGAGGGCTGGAAGAGAATGTGCAGGTTTCCCCCTTCCATGAGAAAGCCACCGATGACCGCCCCGAGCACGATACCTATTCCGACAATGACGAACATGGCTTATTTGTGCGGACCGCTTCGTCTCTGCTCCGATCCCTCCTGGAGCGTACCTGCCCCCGTCGGGAGCTCGATGATGAACGCGGCGCCTCCTTCTTCAAGATTTTCGGCACGGATGGTCCCTCCGTGCTCGCTCACGATGCCGTGGGATATGGACAGCCCCAGACCGGTCCCCACGCCGACGGGTTTGGTCGTGAAAAAGGGATCGAAGATCCGGGAGATGATGCGCTGCGGGATCCCCGGCCCGTTGTCGGCGATGCGGATGAAAATCCTGCGGTCCGCCCGCTGGTACCGCGTAGTGAACGTGATCCTGCCCCTGTTCCGGCCGGCCCCGACGATTGCCTGCTCCGCATTGAGCAGGATGTTCAGGATGACCTGCTGCAGCTGCTGCGCATCGACGAAAACCGTGGTAAGGGCGTCGTAGTCCTTTACGACCTCGATGCCGCTCGAACGGAGCCAGTAACCCCGCAGTTCGATTGCCCGGTCAACGATGTCGTTGACGGATTCGAGGCTCTTCGCCGGTGTTCGCTGGCGCGAGAAGGTGAGGAGGTTGTCGACGATCTTCTTGCACCGCTCCGCGCTCTCGAGGATCTTGTTCAGGTCCCGCTTGATGCTCTCGTCGGGCACCTTCATCGTGAGCAGCTCGGTGTAGGCGATGGTGCCGGTCAAGGGGTTGTTGATCTCATGAGCGACGCCGGAAACGAGCAGGCCAATGGAGGCAAGCTTGTCCGCGTGGTGCAGCTGGTCCTTGAGCCGTCTGAGCTCGGTGATGTTCTTCATGACCTGGATCGACAGGCTGCGATCCGCCTCCTGGAGGGGGAAGATACTGATCTGGTACGTCTCTTCGCCGATGGCCTTTTCATAGGTACGCGGTTTACCGTCGTGCTCGAGGTCCTTTGTCGAGCACTCGCTCAGGATCTCGGTGCCGAAGAAATCAGAGCACTTTTTCCCCACCACGTCGCGGGGGTGCATCTGAAGAACCGCCGCGAAGGCGCTGTTCACCTTGAGCAGCCGCTGCTGGTCGTCGATGACGAATATATAATCGGTGATGGCATCGAGGATCGCCATCCACTGGACCTGGCTCCGGATTACGAGGTCCAGCTCCTCCGCGCGCCGCCGCTCCCCGTCGCGTCGCGCGAGGGCGCGCCGGGCGGCATCCGGGAAGCCGGCGATGCCCTCAGCGCCGGCGGGCACGCAGTCATCCACGCCGGACTGGATCGCCGCCAGCCTTGCCGCTTCATCATCCGTGCCGGTTATCATGATGAGGACCGTGTTCCGCTGGCCGTCCGCGAGGACGCTCCTCACAAAATCAGGCACGGCCCCGTCACCGCCGAAGAAGAGGACATCGATGTTCTCCCGGTTCACGGCTTCCACTGCCGCGGCCCGCGACGGCGAGAACTGCAGTGCCAGGCCCTTCCCGTGCAGGGCAAAGGCCGCGCTGATGCGGGACCTCTGTTCGGGCCGGTCCTCGACAACGAGGATCTTATGTTCCGTCCTTCCGGGAGACAAAGATGATATCTATCCTCCTGTTGCGCGCCCGGCCCTCGAAGGTCGCGTTTGAGGCGATTGGCCGGTATTCGCCGTACCCCGCCGTGGAAATCCGGTCCTGTGCGCCGGGGTCTTCGCTCAGCAGGGCGGCGAAGGTGCTTGCGGAGCGGGCGGCCGACAGCTCCATGTTCGACGAGTAACGGCTGTTCCGGAGCGGCAGGTTGTCCGTATGCCCCTCGATGACGACCGTCCGGCCCGCCTTCCTGACGGCCGCGGCAACGATCGCGATGATCGGCCGCGCCGATTTTTTGAGCGCCGCCTCGTTGCTCTCGAAGAGCAGCGCGTCCTCGAACGAGACGATGACGCCGCGGTCGTCACGGCTGACGACAACGCCCTCTATTATACCAGATTTCCCGATCTCCTCCCGTAACTCTTTTTCGAGCCGCACATCGGCGTAGACCGGCGGCCTGATGCCATCGATCACCGTCGTGTCGATCGCGTTGCGCTGTTTCGTCTTGAACGCGGACTGCATGGAGCCGGTGAACCGCTCCAGCTTGCCCAGATCGACGTGGCTGATCGCGTAGAGCGTCGTGAAGAAGGCGAACAGGAGCGTGATGAAGTCGGCGTAGGACACGACCCAACGGTCGGGATTGTCATGGTCTTCGGTTTTGCGCTTTCTTCGCATAGCGTGTATCCGCGGTTCTCAAGCGTTACCGTTGAGAATATGCACCACGTCATGGTTCGTACGACTTGTACCCCGACCCGTCATTCTGTGCCCGACCCGGAAACCGGCGGCTTATCGCATCCTTCGCTCCTCATGCTTCCTGCTTTTTCGCATGTCCATCACGTTCCACGAAGGCCCTCAGCTTTTCCTCGAGATAGTGCGGGTTGACGCCCGCCTGGATCCCGATCACCCCGTCCAGGATCATCTCGCGGAGCGCAAGCTCCCGGTTTGCACGGTTCATGAGCTTGCGGGCGATGGGCAGGAGAACAAGGTTTGCCGAGGCGACGCCGTAGATCGTGGCGACGAAGGCCACGGCGATGCCGGCGCCGAGCTTCGCAGGATCGGAAAGGTTCTCCATGACGCGGATCAGCCCCAGGACCGCGCCGATGATGCCGATGGTGGGGGCGAAGCCGCCGGCCGTTTCGAACACCTTGGCAATGCGCCGTTCCCGGTCCTCGTAGGTCGCGTTGTCCCGCTCCATGGTATCCGTCAGGAGTTTCGGGAGCATGCCGTCGATCGCCAGCTTGAGCGCTTTCCGGAGGCAGGCGTTGGCATGCCGGGGAACCTCGGGCTCCAGCGCTACGAAGCCGTTCCGGCGGGCGATATGGGAGAACCGGATGATGTCGTGGATCAGGGCCTCGGCCTCCGACCCGTCCTCGCGGAACACGGTCCGGAGAGCGGCCACGGCACTATAGACATCCCGCGCAGGGAAGCTCAGGAGCGTGGCACCCAGCGTGCCGCCGAAGACCACGAGCGCGGCGGTGGGCTGGAGGATCGAGTCGACCCTGCCGCCCTCCAGGAGGTTTCCTCCGAACAGCGCGGTCAGGCCGACCAACAGTCCTATGATGCTTGCCCGGTCCATGACACCCCTACTCCCGCCGGCGCTGGCGGCTGAGGATCTCCCGCTGGCGCTTGAGCGTATACTGGATGATCACTTCCCGCACCTCATCGGTCAGGTCGATGAAATGGAGCGAAATGTCGAAACCGGCCGCCGCGTGTTCGTCGATCCTGACCACCCGGCCGATCACGAGCACCCCGACGGGCGGATAGGACGGCAGCAGTATTTTTACCTCGAGATCGTCGCCGATCGACGGCCTGCTGTCCAGCCTGAAGCGGAGACCGGACGCGCTGAGGTTGACCGGCACGCCCCGGGCGCGGATGAGCCCTTCGCTCTCCAGATGCAGATGCCTGATGACCACGTCGAGCTTCGCGTTGATGTCCAGCAGCATTTTCCAGAGCCGGGGGCTGGCGCTGTCGTCGGGGAGCTCCAGGTCGGCCGCATCCATTCCGTATCCTGAGAAGATGCAGGACTCGCGGTACGGCTCGCCCTCCGGGATCTTCCGCCACGTGAACGGGAACACATCATCGACGCGGAAATAACCTCGCTCGCCGGTCCACATGCGCCGGAGGCGCAGCGCCGAGCCTTCGCCGCCGATGACCTCGCCGTAATACTCGATGTCCGTGTCGGGTCCCGTGATGAGCAGATACTGGCCGGGGGGGATGTCGGCGGAAATGCTGTATTCCGGTTCGAGCACTATCGCGTTGTCGTCGATGGCGACAACCGTCGCATGGTGCAGCGTCGACTCCGCAATGAGGCGGAAGACGACCCGCACGCCGGCCTCAATGGGCATGGCTCGGATCTCCTTCCCCCAGCGTCTGCAGGAATACGCGGACGACCTCACCGTCGAACTGGCTGTTGGAGCAGCGCCTGAGCTCCTCGACGGCGAAGGCCCTGCTTTTTGCCGCGCGGTAGGGCCTCGACGACGTCATGGCATCGTAGGCGTCGGCGACGGCCAGGATGCGCGCCGCGATCGGGATCCGCTCCCCGGCAAGACCATCGGGGTATCCGGACCCGTCGAAGTTCTCATGGTGGTGCATGATGAGCTCCCGCTCCTTCGGAAAGAACCGCAGGGGTTCGATGATGTTCGCGCCGATCACCGGGTGGAGGTTGATCTCCGTCTTCTCCTCGTCCGTGAGCTTCTCCGGCTTGAGGAGGATCGTGTCCCGAACACCGATCTTGCCGATGTCGTGCAAGTACCCCCCGAACCGCAGCGCGTCTTTCTCCTCGGCGCCGAGTTCCATCGCTTCGGCGACCTGGAGCGAGTAGTTCGTCACGCGCTCCGAATGCTGCTTGGTGTAGGAGTCCCGCGCTTCGATGCTGATGACGAGCGCCTTGAGCGTACTGATCAGATTATTGTAGAACACCTCGTACAGGGCATTGTTCTCTATGCGTTGGGCCGCTTTCTTCGCGAAGGTCAGGGCGAGGGAGACCTCGTCCTCGGTGAAGGCGCTGCCGTCGGCCTTGTTCATGAGGCTGACGATGCCGAAGACCTCGCCATTGATGGTGAAGGGGATCGCGAAGAGCGGGGATTCGAGCAGGTTCCCCGTGTGCGGGTTCCGGTCGCCCATGCCGAACAGGCAGTGCTCACGGGTCCGAACGACACGCTCAAAGATGCCGCCAGCCACCGGGAAATCCCGCTCCGGAACGCCGGCGGCGCACCGGACCCTGAACACCCCGTCCTCGACGATGCCGAAGGCGACCTCCTTGACGCGCAGCAGCCGCGACGCCATCTCGACGATCTTTTCGTAGACCTCCCTGTTGTCGTAGATCGCGTCGAGTTCGGAGCTGATGGACTGGAGGATGGTTATTTCCTGAAGTTTCTTGAAAAGCTCGGCGTTCAGCCTGCCGATGCAGGTCTCATATCCGCCGTCCGGCGCGAGCTTTGCCAGGAGGCGCCGCTCCCCGATCAGCCGCTCGGCGACGGACGTGACGGACGCCATGGTGAACGGCTTGCTCAGGAAGTCCTTTGCGCCCTCACGCATGGCGTTGACCGCGTTGTCCATGGTCGAATGGCCGGTGATGACGACGACGGGCAGGGCCGGGCGCAGCTTCACGGCCTCACGCATGAAGTCAATGCCGGTGATGCCCGGCATGGTGAGATCGGTGAACACTACATCATAATCATGATCCTTGACCTTCTGTATGCCTTCCGTCCCGTTCGGGGCGCTTTCGGTCACATAGGACCCCGCCTGCTCGAAGATGTCTGACAGGACGTCCCGGACGAGGGGATCATCATCCACTATTAATATTCTGCCCTTTTCCATTTCCCCTGACCAGCCTTTCCTTCAGCACCTCGGCTTCGCCGGCGAGCAGCACGTTCATGGTCCTGAGCCTCTCGATCCGTTCGAGCCAGGCCGTGGTCACCTCGGGATTTCCGCTCGCGGCGACCGTCTTGATGATCTCCATATCACGGTAGGTGTCGCGCAGGCTCCGCTTCAGGTCCCGGTTGTCTGCGATGAGCAGGGCCCGCTGGTACGCGCGCTCGGCAATGATGGAGATCTCCTGGGTCCGGAAGGGCTTGGTGAGGTAATCATAGGCCCCTTCCTTGATTGCCTCGAGCGTGGTATCGAGGGTGCCGTAGGCCGTCAGGATGACTACGGCGATATCGGCATTGCTCCGGGAGGCATATTTCAGGACTTCGATGCCGCCGGCCCCGGGCATCATCAGGTCGGTAATGACCAGGTGGAACTCCTCAAGCCGGAGCCGGTCGATGGCCTCCAGGCCGTCCTTGACGGGAGCGACCGAGTAGCCCTCCCGGGAGAGGAGCATGCTCACGACGTCGAGGGCGATGTCGTCATCATCGGCAACGAGTATGCGAAACGCTTTTTTATCCAAGTCTCATGGTCCGCCGTTATTATTTCGTCTTCCGGATCTGGTCCAGCACCTCGTTCCGGGCCTGGTCGAGGATCTGCCGCTTCTTCCCTTCGGCTGATATGTTCACGACATCCTTCGGTTCGCCGGGCTCTTTGTCGAGGATCGTTGACGGTTTGAGCTTGGAGACCCTGTTGTAGAGGTGCATCACCTCGGTTAACTGAAACGGAAAGACGGTCATCTGCGCCTCCGCCGGCACCGCGGCCGGCCATGCCTTTGGTCCTCATATCGGACGATTCGCGGAAAACTTTAGGCGTTTTTCCCGGGAGTCGGAAGCAGGACAGCCGCGATCCACGCGCTTTTCGTTAAAGTTTTCCCTCCCGCGGCCGATAAGAGGGACGAATGCAGAAAGCGAAGGCAAAAGAAAATACGGGCGGAAAGGAGACGAAAGAACACAGGCCCCTCAGATGCCTTTAGCACGTTAGCCGCAACGAACGCGGCAGCTTTAAACACCCTGGCAAGAATTGCCGGGGAAATAATCCCAGAAAAGGAGAAACACTATCATGGCTATCAATGACATCACCTTAACCTCAGGAATGCGCAGCAACCTCGTCAGCCTTCAGAGCACCGTCGATCTTCTCAACAGGACACAGGAACGTTTGTCCTCGGGCAAGAAGGTCAACAGCGCGCTGGATAACCCCGTTTCATTCTTTGCAGCACAGGCCCTGAACGGCCGCGCAGCGGACCTGTCCGCTCTGAAGGACGGCATGGGCCAGGGTATCCAGGCGATCCAGGTCGCAAACAACGGTATCACGACGATCAGCACGCTTATCGATGCTGCCAAAGGTCTTGCCCAGCAAGCACTTTCCACGACGGATACTACGGCACTGTCGGTCATCGGGATGCAGTATTCGACCCTCATGGCCCAGCTGGATACGGTTGTCACCGACGCCAATTATCAGGGCGTAAACCTGCTGAATGGTTCGAGCGATCTCGTCGTGAACTTTAACGAGGACAATACCTCATCGCTCACCGTTAAATCCATTGCATCAAAATCGGCTGACCTCGGGATCGACACCGGTACGGTGGGCATAACCAGCTCTTCGAGTGTTTCGGACATCAATACTACCATAACCGCGCTCAATACGGCGAAGACCACGCTGAGAACGACCTCTGGTGCACTTTCGGCCGGTCTCAGCATCATTCAGGCACGCCAGGACTTCACGACCCAAATGGTGAATACCCTCACCGCGGGCTCTGACAGCTTGACGCTCGCTGACATGAACGAAGAAGGTGCGAACATGCTGATGCTGCAGACCAGGCAGTCTCTGGGCACAACGGCACTGAGCCTCTCTTCGCAGGCAGCGCAATCAGTACTGAGGCTGTTTGCCTAGTTTACGGATCTGGGACCGAGACGGGAGGTGATTCGCCTCCCGTCTTCTTCTAAACTCCGGAGGCGCAATTATGGATATCAATGGCATTAACATGCTGGCAAGCCAGGCGGATGGTTCTCAACTGTCTGCGAGAAAGGGCAATTCACCTGTTTCAACACAGACCAGATCATCGGAGACCTTCAATTCATCAGCAACAGGCAGCTCCGGTATCCGTGAGCCGCAGGTAATGACCAGTTTGACGAATACCAACTACATTAAAGATCAGCTGAAAACGATCATGTTCAGTTTTCCACCGTTCTTCCCTCTGGGAAGTCCTCAGAGACTCGATCTGATCAAGGGGATCAAGGGAGTTCAGGAAGAGATAGGGAAGTCTTCCCTCCCACCTGAATTAAAAGAAAAACTGACGGCGAACAAACTGACGGATAAGTCCACGGACAGGGAAGTTTCGGCCGCCCTCGCGGACCTCAAGCAATATAAGGAAACGATCAGTCCGAAGCGAGCGCAGACAGCGGACCACGTGCAGCATGGAACTATCGTGAATGTAAAAATATAAAGCTGATATATTTTCGGTTTGACGGATTCGGAAGGCTATGGCCCTGAAAATCAATTTAAAACCCCATGAACGTCTGATCATCGGCGGAGCGGTCGTCCAGAACGGCGGAAGCCGGTGCGACCTGATGGTCGAGAACAATGTTCCGATACTGAGGGACAAGGACATTCTCCGCGAACAGGACGCGGACACGCCCTGCAAGCGCATCTACTTCACCGTCCAGCTCATGTATGTGGACGAGAAAAACCTTGTTGTGCACCACAACAGCTACTGGAAGCTCGTGCGGGATGTTGTGACCGCGGCGCCCAGCACGCTGGGCATGATAGACCAGATCAGCGCAAACATCCTGAGCAGCCGTTACTACCAGGCGCTGAAGCTGACGCAGAAACTGATAGAATATGAACAGGAGGTCTTGAACAATGCTCGCAAATCAACTGGAAGCATACCGGACGGTCCAAAAGACAACTCAGTCAGGTCGTGAGCTGGAGGCGTCGGTATTGACGAAAGCCGCCCTCATGCTGCAGAATGTGCAGAATAACTGGGATGCAACCGACCGGGATGCACGTCTCGACGAGGCGCTCCGGTATAACCAGCGAATCTGGAGCATATTCCAGAGCGAGCTTGCCGGTTCGGACAACGCGATGCCCAGAAAGATCCGGGAGGACATCCTGTCGCTCAGTCTCTTCATCGACAAACGCATTCTCGAGGTCATGGCGCAGCCCGTTCCGGAAAAGCTTGCGGCCATTATCAACATCAACATCAATATTGCGGCTGGTCTCAGAGGCTCACCCGCTGCTATCTGAAGTACCCTGTCACATGCTGCCTTGAAGAAGCCCCTCTCTCTTGCAGGGGCTTTCATGTTGTTGAAGCATGCCATGAGCCCGGCAGAATAAATTCCTCGACGATTTGTTCGTTCCAGTTCAGATCAAGTTCGTTGATCAGTTGATGCAGGACGCCGAAGTCTCCTGAGGCAAGCTCATGCGGCCATACTTCTCTCCACCATACGCCGGATCCTTTCAACCTATCCAGTCTATCGAGGTACTCATCGATCCAGGAGCGCCAGAACAACGGATCAGTCGAATGACGGACCATAAAATGAGTGTTCAAGCATGACCTGATAATATCCTCATTCTTTCTTCTCACGATTATCCAACGCGCGGAGGGAAAAGCCGCTCTCAATATAGGCCATATAAGGGACAACTTGGGATCTTTAAATAGCCACGGCCTGTCTTCAGTGTAGCCCTCAGCTTGAATAACCTGCTTTACGATATTGCCCAGATCCGGGATATCCGGCAGTTGATCAATTTCCGGGAGGGCCTTGACCCCTAAGGGGTCGCAGTTAAGAGAAGAAAGAATTTTTTTATTCATCGTTTCTCTTAGAACAATATGCTCGTAGAACCCCTTCGGATTTTCCGGTGATCCCAGCACGGTTTTCCCTGCCCATGCACCGCATTCATGCAATAAGCCTGCAACCATTGAGGTCCCCGAACGCGGCACTCCAAGGATAAAGATAGGCCTGTCAAAGAGGCTCTGCTCAGTCGCGGACAGTGAATCTATTTCTCTAACTTCGACCGCTGTTTTTACCGATATCCTGTTCTGCATGATCTCAGAAAGTCGCAGGTTGAGATTGCTGATCGCTGTTTTCGAATGCATCGTTTCGACTGATGATGTTGCGGACAGATAGGACCTCTTGACCGGTGGTAAAAAACAGTCATTGTTCCCTGAGGCCAGCGCCCGGGGAGTCATTGTTCTCAGTGATTCGGCGACCGGCTCGAAGACCTCTCCCCACATTCCGTGCGCCTGTTGACGGAACAGCCTGACCGAAGAATACCACGGGCTGTCTTCAAAGTCCTTCATCCATCTCCAGTCGCAGCCCCTGGGCAATAATACCCATGCCGGAATACCAAGCGCTCCGGCCATGTGCACGGTGGCGTTATCCACGGAGATCACAAGGTCCAGGGCCGCAATCTGTGCCGCGAAGCCGTCGAGGTCCTTGAGCGGGTCTGCGTCGTCCCAATCGTGGATCGTGACGCCAAGGTCCTTTTTAGCGGTCAGAAGCTCTTGAGCGCAGTCCCCGTATTGTAAGTTCACGAACTGTAAACCCGGCACCGTGAAAAGACGGGACCACTGCGCAAGCGTTGTCGAGCGCAGATTGCGGACGCTGGCATCCTTGCCTCCCCTCCAGGATATTCCAATCTTCAACCCCGTTCCGAGCCTGTTGAAACGGCTGCTCCAGAGTGCGACCTTTTCGGCATCGGGAACCAGAAATGAGCGTTGCTGCGGAAAGCTTATAAGATCAGGGCGCAGATGCATCGGAAGGCTGCCCATGGGGATGGCCAGATCAATGGCAGGAAGTCTATCCACCAGGGTCTCTCTAGCCGCGGGAATGACCGCTACTCCGGGAAATGATCTGGCAAAGAGCGGCACCAGCCGCGGGTCGCAATCTGCTATGCAGTGTTTCGGCTCACGCCGCATGATATCGGGAAAAAGGGATGCGAACATGATCTGATCGCCTATGCCCTGCTCGGCAAAGATAAATAATGTCTTGTCCTTCAGGGGGCTTCCAGCCCAGCGCGGATAGGGGAACACCCTCAGGCTAGAGTCAGTTTTCAAAGCACGGCATTCGTACCTTTGCCAACCCGGTGCGAGTTCACCATGATGCAGGAGGGCAAGCGCGAGATTCCATTGAACATCAGGAGAGTCCGGTTTTAGTGCGATCGCTCTTTTAGCATTTTCGATAGCTTCTGCAATTCTTCCATCCTCCCGGTATGTTATGCCCAGATTATTATAGGCCGCAAAGCCGGGGGTGATCTCCAGGGAGCGTCGCGCGGAAGCAAGGGCGTCTTCCGTACGTCCCTGTTTTCGTAAGGCAACCGAGAGATCGTTGTGGGCATCAGCAAAATCCGGCCGAAGTGCTATTGCAGATCTGAAGGATGCCTCGGCTGTGTCATACCGATCGAGCTCCAGATACGCATTGCCCCGATAATAGTGCGCGTTCGCATTGCCCGGATCGTATTTCAAGGCACGGTCATAGTGCATTGCGGCATCCTTATACCTTTCCATCTCCTGGAAGAGAATGCCGAGATTATAGTGAGCATTGTGATGATCGGGCCGGATCGCGACGGCGCGCGAATAGCTTGATATCGCTTCCTCTATCCTGTCCTGCGTCTGCAATGCGATGCCGAGGTTATAATGTGCTTCTGCCATTTGAGGATTCGTCCGCAAAGCCTTTGTGTAATGGGTAACCGCCTTTTCCACATCATTGTTTGCGTAAAGCTCGTTTGCCAGGTTATAGTGCGCTTCGGCGAGATCAGGCTGAAGCGAGAGAGCCTTGCGGAACGAGGCCATGGCTTCATCCTGCTTGCCTCGTTGTTTGAGCACATTCCCGAGGTTCACATGGAATAACGCGGCCTTGTTGTCAACAGCGATCGCTCTTTTGATCAGGGTCTCAGCTTCAGCAAGGTTGCCGATCTGGTGGCAGATCACGCCGAGGAGATGAAGTGCGTCGGCGTCGTTCGGTCTTTTCTCAAGGATGGACCGGTAGAGCCTTTCTGCATCACCCAGCCTACCTGTCTGGTGATGGTCAATGGCTTCCCGGAGCATGCCTGCCAAAGAGTGAGCCGGGCCTGGGACTGCCGCGGATGGTGACGTTTCCGTCGGTTCGCAGCATTTTTTGAATTTTTTACCACTGCCGCATGGGCAAGGGTCGTTTCTTCCTGTTCTCATATCAGCTATCCTCTCTTGAGGCCAACATCATCAGGCGGTCATTTTGATATGCGTCTTCTCAACGTTTGATTCTAAAGCTGGCCGACGATCTTGATAAGAAGCAGCCACAGACTTGGTCAACTGTTCAATGGTTGTACCGCCGCTTGCTGCACGGTGAAGCAAGTCCCTTAGGCGTAAAAATGCGTCTGTCCAGTTATGAAGTTTCGTCTGGCTGAATAGGCGCACACTGGGATACCACGGCGTATCCTCGACGTCCTGCAGCCATCGCCAGTTGTTTCCTTTAGGGATCACTGCCCAGGTAGGAACGCCCAGAGCTCCCGCCATATGCAAGGTCGAGTTATCCACGGTAATGACCAGATCAAGGGCCGAGATCTGGGCAGCGAAATTATCGAGATCCTTAAGGGGATCAGCATCTTTCCAATCGTAAATAGTTGTCCCCAGGAGTTCTTTTGCTTCTTCGATCTCCAGCCTGCAGTCACCATATTGAAGGTTAATGAAGTGAGCGCCAGGTACTCTAAAAAGTTCTGTCCATTGGTCAAGCTTTGTTGAACGCAAGTGTCGCACGCTGGCCTCACTGCCACCTCTCCACGATATGCCGACCTTCAGGCCGTCCCCGAGGGCCCGAAAGCGGTTCTGCCAGTCAGAGATCTTATCAGGGTCTGCAACCAGATATGATCTCCGTCGAGGAAAACCTCTCAGGTCCTGACGCAGATGCATCGGCAGGCTGCCGATTGGTGCCGACACGTCGATAGTATGCAGAAGCTCCGGAAGTGCCCCTTTGACCATAGGGATCACCCGTGCTTCAGGAAAAGAGCGCGAAAAAAGGGGAACAAGACGGTCATTGCATTCAACAATGCACCGTTTAGTCCGAGGTATGACGTCGATCAACACTGAAGCGAACATGATCTCATCACCAACTCCCTGCTCGGCATAAACGAACAAGGTTTTGTCGTTCAATGAAGATCCGTCCCACCGTGGATAGGGGAATGACTTCCTGGCAGAAGCATCCCTCTTGAGGTCCCTCAGTTCATATTTTTTCCAGCCAGTGTCGAGGTCACCCAGTTGCAGCAAGGGCAGGGCCAGATTCCAATGCGCGTCCTTGTAGTCGGGCTTGATCGAAATAGCCTTGTTGAGAGCGTCAATGGATGCCTCAAGCTGTCCCTTGTTTGACAGGAGAACTCCCAGATTGTTATACGCCTCAACATTCCCCGGGTCTCTGTTCAATGCCCGTGTTACATAGTGCAGGGCTTCCTCTGTTTGCCCCATGCTCCTGAGAGCAAGGCTTAAATTATTGCACGCATAGGAATGATCGGGCTGAATGTTGATGACATTCCTGTAATGCTGTACCGCCTCATCATATTCCCCCCGTGCGCAGAGTTCATTGGCCAGATTATAGATGGCTTCAGTCATGTTTGGTTGAAGCAACAGCGCTTTCCGATAGCAGTCAAGAGATTCATGTTTCCGGTCCGTCTTCTTGAGGACCTTTCCAAGGTTAACATGGAATGCCGCAACGGAGCTGTCCAAAGATATGGCGGCTCTTATCATCTGTTCAGCTTCGGCGTTGTTTCCTTTTTGGTGGGCAATCATCCCCAGAAGATGCAGGGCATCAGCATTTCGGGGGACCTTTTCGAGAATACCACGGTAAATTGCCTCTGCTTCAGAGAGTCTGCCTGCATTATGAGAATCAACTGCCCTCTGAAGGAGGCTTGACACGGAAGGTTGTTGCCGAATTTCTGCAGCATCCTTGACACGGTCGTAGCCTTCGCAGCACTTCTTGTATTTTTTTCCGCTGCCGCAGGGGCAAGGATCATTTCTACCGGGCTTCACGAATATCGTATCCCCTCTTAAATTTCTCAAGCCCTATAAAGTTCCGTTCAGCGAGTTGACACATGCGATCACGGGTATCATTGGTGGTCCTGAACTGATCAGGCCGTTTGAGCGCGTCCTCGGTTCTCGTAACCAGTATTTCCGCAAGTGCAGGGTCGGCCCAGGATAATGGCGGATCGATTCCGACCACCTGGGCAAGCGCCGCATTCTTCGGAGTATTGCTCCCGAGCAGGATACAGGGCGTACCCAGCATTGATGCCGCGATCGTGTGATGAAAGCGTCCTGAGACCAGGACAGATGCCTGTGCAATGGTATCAAGCCAGGCATCAAGAGATTCAGCTCGAACGCGGGACCATGCATCCGGACATGCCTCGGTAAGCCCCTGAACAAAAAGCTTATCATCCCGTGCCGGACGCAAATTTGCACCGATCAGGACTTTAATGACATGCCCCTTGCCATGCATTATCCGGAGAAATTTGGCAAAGGATGGCAGGCAGTCGTTCAGTATTACCGAGCCGGCAATCACGATCGAGCCGTCCGACTGAACACCAGAGCGGTCATATGTTTTCTTAATATAGAGAGGAAGGCAGTCAAAGCTCAATTCCGCAGAAACTCCGTTACGCGTCAATAATTCATGGCTGAGCGGCTCTCGGATAGCCGCAAAATCAATTGCATTGTATACCTTTTTGTAAAGCTTCCAGGCTGCCGGGTCAACGACCTCAAGGGAATCGTCGGGATAGCACGAATGGTTTATTATCTGAACCTGTTTTTTGAGGTGCATCTTTGAGGCATAGATGAGATACAAAAGCTTTAGCGTATATGAATTAATACCATGCAGCGACCCTTCTCCATTGACCACGACAATGTCCGCATCCCGGAGTTCCCGCATCATCCAGCTGTTCGCCTTGGAAAAAGCACGAAAGAATTCGGGGTCATCAAAGTCGCGTATGTTCTGTGGTGTGTGCGTGCACTGGTCTATTCCCGTTATCGGTATTTTGTTGACCACGTAGCCCCGTTCTGCGATCGCCCTGAGTATCCCTCTGCTGGTTCCGGTACATCCCCAATGGTACCAGTACGTTGTGTCGTTCAAAAGTCCAACCCTGCCGCAGCTTCTATTCTGGTAACCGCTCCTGTTTCTGAAGGAGCGTTCCACGGTCATTACCACCTTTCTATTCGCATGAGCTTGAGTAAGACCGGCAGTAACACGGCTGAAAACTGCGCCCCAGTCTCCGGCAACGGGCTGTCGCAAGAGCCGCATGGAATGATACCAGGGGGTATCCTCAACGTCTCTCATCCATCTCCAATCAGAACCAAAGGTGAGGAGTGTCCAGACAGGAACACCCAGAGCGCCGGCCAGGTGCACCGTCGAGTTGTCCACAGAAATGACCAGATCGAGCGCAGATATTTTAGCCGCAAAATCATCAAGGTTGGTAAGCGGATCTGAATCATCCCAGTCATGGATCGTTACGCCCAACTTTGTGTGAATGTCCTGGATCTCATTTTTACAGTCGCCATACTGCAGATTGATAAAACAGGCATCCCTCATCAACAATAAATCCTTCCACTGATCGAGGCTGGTCGAGCGTGTGCGGCGTACGACGGCTATTTTCCCGCCTCGCCACGAGATGCCGATCTTTAGCCCTGAACCCAGGGAATTGAACCGATCTTTCCAATGTGCTACTGCCGCAGGATCAGCTGTCAGATAATGGTGTTGGTGAGGGAAACTCTTCAACGAAGACCGGTAAAAACGGGGAAGACTTCCCATGGCCACCTTACAGTTTGGTAACGGCAATTCCTTTGGGTAGTGGTCAGCGCCTTTCCCTCGCTGGATCGTATATATTCTGGGAAATGCCCGCTTGAAAAGTGGTGCCAGGCGGGCATCGCATTCCACAATACACCTCCCTGCTTCGTTGATCACATCCGGCAGGCAAGAGGCAAACATTATCTCATCGCCTACGCCCTGCTCGGTATAGACAAGAAGTGTTTTTCCCTGAAGGGAGGAGCCGTCCCAGTCAGGATAGGTGAATGAGGTTGTCTGAGCATCCTTTATCGACAACCGATATTCATATTTCTGCCACCCTCTGTCAAGATCGCCTTTTGCCACAAGGGCCGGTCCCATATTCCAGTGAGCCTCCGGAAAGTCGGGCCGTATTGTGAGCGCTCTCTCGCAACTTTCAACGGCCTCGTCGAGCTGTCCCCTGTCAAAAAGCACATTGCTGATATTGCAATAGTATGCCACCGCCTGGGGTTGGACCTCCAGTGCCCGGCGATAGCAGTCCAGCGCTTCGTCCAGTTTCCCAAGCAGGCGCAAGGTATTCCCGAGTCCGTTATATGCCAAGGCAGTGTCCGGCTTCAAGGATAGGGCAGATCGGTAATAGGTCTCCGCCTTTTCGTACTCCTCGTACTTGTGGAGCATGTCGGCCAGACCGCACATTGCATCTGCATGGTCCGGTTTCAGGGCCAGAACAGAAAGATAACTGTCCCGGGCATTGGCATGCTGAGACAGCTTTCTCTGAAGATTTGCAAGGTTATATATGGCCTCAACGTGGTCCGGCTTCAGATTTATCACGACACCGTAGCGTTCTGCCGCCTCTTCAGATCGTCCGATAACTCTGAGCGCATTGGCGAGATTATAATTAATCTCTAGGCTGTCGGGTTTAAGCTTGACTGCCCGCTGCAGGCACTCAAGAGCCTCCTCACGCTGTTCTAGTGCCATAAGAGCATTGCCCAGCGTATTAAGGACAGAAAACTGGTCCGGGCGAAAAGCAAGCGCTTCACGGCAATGAACAACCGACTCCTCATGCCTGCCGAGGCTGTGAAGGGCTATGGCAAGGTTCGCATGATATTCCGGTGTGGTGCGATGCCGCTCAAGTGCTTTCGAAATAAGCTCAACAGCACGGACATTGTCGGCACGCTGCAGTGCGATCATACCGAGGAGGTAGAGAGCATCCGACTGGCCAGGGTCCTGAGACAGTACGGTGCGATAGGATCGCTCAGCCTGCACAAAATCACCGCTGCGGTGCAGTGAAAGGCCCTTGGAAAGCAATTTTTTAATGGTCTGTGACATAGTGTGTGAACAATCAACCTTGCCAGAACTTCTTCCTCCAAGGTCAGTTCATAGAACGTCTCCGGCATTCCTCCAGCACGGTATTCAGTTTTGCCGTTCCTAAGCCGGCAGCAGCGGTGTTCTCCAGCATCACGATGGCGCGGTCGGTCCTCCCTGCTTCCGTAAGCTTCTGTACATGATGCAGCAGATAAAGCTCATGAAGAAAGCCCTGGGTTCGTAATTGGTCAAAGGAACGCCGTGCAGAATCGGCCTGCCCTGCTATGAGCGAGGCTATTGCAAGCATTCCTATTGCGGGAGGATGATCCGGTGTGGATTTGAGAAGATCCTCAAGAAGCGGAACGGCGTTTTGCGGGTCTCCCCGCCAAAGCTCCGCCAGCGAATAGTTCATGATAGCACCCGGGGCATCCGGCGCAAGCGCTATCGCCTTTTTGGATATGGAAAACGCATCATCGTATCGCCCTCGTTGAACGAAAGCATACCCCAGATTGATGTGTGCTCGCAGGAAAAGCTCAGGGGGAACGTCCCGCATGCCCAGAAATTGTTCCCACAGCTCAATGGCGTCATCAAACCGGTCAAGCTCGCCCGCCTGAACTGCGAGTTCGTAGAGGGCTTGAGGATCACTCGTTTCTTTGAGCTTTTCCCTCCCCAGAAGGAAATAATCCTCTCCTTTTTTCATCACCGTTTCTTCCTTGAGCTTTCCATAATGATGGACGGGAATATCGCAGGGCTTCGAAGTGATCCCGATCTTTGCAAGAGACGATTCGACGAGCTCATGAACGCGATTCTCGAAACGGATACGCGGATCGTTCGTAAAAAGCCTGGTCTTGGTGCTCGGTTTCCAGCCGCTGCCCGTTTCCTCGGCCGGATATTCCCCTTTGTTCATTGTCCAGCCCGTGATATTCATCGCCGAAATATAATTACGGGTCGTCACAGCATAGGCAGCTGGAGCTTTTTTCGTTGAGCTGATGAGTTTTCTGATCGCATCATGGTCTTTGGGCGATATCACCTCATCGGCATCGAGAACAAAAATCCAGCCTCCTGATGCCTTGTCGAGGGACACATTTCGCGCCTCGGAAAAATCACCGGTCCAGGGAACGTCAAAGACCTTTGCGCCAAAGGACCGGGCAAGGCCCTTCGTTCTGTCTGTTGACCCGGTATCGACGACAATGATCTCATCCGCCAGGGACTCAATGCTCATAAGGCATTTCAGCAGATGAGCTTCTTCATTCTTGACGATCATGCATACCGTAAGAGTATCGGAACCTTTTTTTGCACGCAGGGCATCCGGTGACCCGAGTTTTGATATGATGTCAAGAGCTGCGGACAGGATGCCGTCGTCGATGCCGAATGCTATCATTGCGTCATGGGTCAGTGCCAGCGCTTCCCGGTATTTGTCCTGCTTCAGGAGAAGATCGATAAGAAGGAAACAGGTCCTCCGGAGGTCCGGATAGAGCGAACAGGCTTCTCGAAAGTTCCTCTCGGCGTCGTTAAACGCTCCTGATGCCGTTGCAGCAGAATGATAAAGCGTTGACGCATCCGGCGAAACAGGAGCAAGGATGAACCCTCGCTCAAGCAGGTTGAGGCCGGCCTGCTGATCTCCCTGGGACCAGAGCAGGACACCAAGGTTCGTATAAGGTTCTCCGTAGCCGGGATCGGCTGCCATAGCCTGGCGGAAGAACGGTTCTGCCGAAGCCCGCGCTTCGTTTCTAAATGCGATCACACCCTGAAGGTTCAATGCCGATGCATAACCAGGCCGGAGTGCGAGGGCGCGGGCAGCAAGCTCTGCAGCTTCTTCATAGGATGCGAGTCCTTCCCTGCAATATCCCGCCAAGCAGAGCCAGTGCGCGTCGGTGTCATGATGAGGCGCGCGATCGATCACGTCAAGTGCCTGTTCGTACTGCTTTATCTCAAGCAGGATGTTTGTAAGGTGCGAGTAGATCCTTCCGTCGTCGGGCGCGTACTTTAACGCGTCAATGAGGACCGTCAGCGCCGTGTCCGACTGGTCTTTGCGATGGAGTTCATCGGCCTTTCCGAGGGCCTGGATCACAAGGAGATTTTTCCCCGGCGTCGTATCGGCCCTGACCGCGCCCCACTTGGAATTATAGATCTTCCTGTTGCCCGACATGGCCGACCCGTAATGAATATTGTTGCCGACGAAGCTTCTGCTGCCGTGATGGTGGATAAACACATCGCCGGCAATGAAATTCCGGCAGCCGGCCAATGCCGATCTCAGGCAGAAATCGTCGTCCTCGTAATTGCCCGTTCCAAAGCTTTCGTCAAGTGATCCGATTCTTTCCACAAGATCGCGCCTGAAGAGCATGCAGAAACCGACGATCCTTCGCAGCGGGATACGGCGATGCCGGTGTTCATCCCTGAACTTCCTTGCGTACGCCGCGAGTTGGTCCGGAGAGGAATAGTCAACATGCGCGACCATCTGCGGTCCGCTGATGCTGTTCGTCATGGGGCCCACGATGCCGACGTCGGGAGCGTTGTTCAGGCATTCCAGCATGCCGGAAAGCCAGTCTTCGGTAACTACGACATCGTTATTGAGGAGCAGGATGTATTCGCCTGAAGATTCCTTGATGCCTTGGTTACACCCCTTGGAAAAGCCGAGATTGGTCGTATTCTCAATCAGTGCATAATTATCATTTTTTTTAATGAGCTCTTTCAGCCATTTCACCGTTCCGTCTGTTGACCCGTTATCTACAAAAATGATCTCATGGGGTTCGGACGTGTGCTTTCTGATGCTCTCAACACACTCTCTTGTATAGGTAAGCTGATTGAAGGTGAGGATAACGATTGAAATGAAACCCTTCTTGCCGGGAAAGTTAGAAATAGTTCTTTCCGGGGGGGGCGCAGTTTTTGAAACCGCGGAGCTGCAGGTCCTCTGATACACGGGACCTGACTGCGCGCAAAGCTCCTCGTAGAGATCAACAAGTTTTGCCGATGCGCCTGCCTTGATGAGATCGTGCCCGCTGGAGGAATGATGGCGAAGAGAGGTGGAGATGTGGGAACACGCGCTGCGAACAGCCGACTGCATTGCAGGGATCCCGGCAAATACCAGCAGCCTGTTCAATTCTTCTTCCGGATCCGAAAAAAAGGAGTCGTAATGGGTGATCATCCTTTGCGAAGGGCTGGTCAGGTCCATTACCGCGCGGTTATACTGATGCCACAGATTAAGACCGAAGATGAACGAATTGTAGCTGCGCTTGTGGATCGAACGCGCAACCTCAAGCGGGTTTCTTACGCAAATGACAAAGCGTAAATGCTCTTTTCCGATTATGTCCTGCCAAAATTC
The DNA here is from genome assembly GCA_035516965.1 of Nitrospirota bacterium. Classification (NCBI taxonomy): domain Bacteria; kingdom Pseudomonadati; phylum Nitrospirota; species Nitrospirota bacterium. Next base: position 68,537 of record DATIZR010000093.1, on the reverse strand, counting down.
CGCCGTGAGACTGTTACGCGGATCCTTCCATCCCCAGGGCCCATGCATTTCAAATTGATGAACTGTTTTTTGCGCCTTTTCCCTCAGAGATCCAAGGCCTGGAATATTTCCCCATCCATTTCGCATGTCCGGCGGAAGATCCCACGCTCCTCCCGCTTTCAAAAGGAGCTCGTCATTTATCCTGACGAACTGAATATTTTCCCAGAAGCCATCGGGGTTATCCGACGCCGGTCCAAGAAGTTCATCATCCTTTCCCAGATACAGCCCGGATTGATGAAGCAGTTTTGCCACCATGGAAGTCCCGGAACGGTGCATTCCCGCGATGCAGACAGGCACGTTGATTCGATCGTCTTTTCTGTCATGTATGGTCATAGCTCATGCCTCATGTATTTGAGAATGTTCCGAGGTGTATTCTTTCAAGATCCACATCAATAGCGCTTTCAACTTCGCGTGCAATCTCGGTCAATATATGCGCAGGTCCTTTTCGTCCGGCACGCAGCAATTTTTCTGCAAAAGGCAAAACGCATTCGACAAGCGCAGGACCTGAGATGCCGAGACCGTTGAATACGGCGATCCCTTCATTCTTGTTGCCTGAGACGAGGTGAGCTATTGCCAACATGATGTCAGCAGCCGGGTATCCCGGAGTCTTGCTCAGAACTCCCCCGAGGACCGTTTTCGCACGCTCTATGCTGCCTGAATACAGTTCGCAAAGCGCGTAGTTGCAGAGCACTTCCTTTGAGTCAGGATTTATTTCCAGCGCTTTTTCAGCGACCGCGAGGGCGGTATTGAACTTATCCTGCTGCAGATAGACGGATGCCAGGTTGAGGTATGCGCTTTCCATTCGAGGCTGCAATTTGATGGCCCGTTTCCAGAGATCTACCGCCTCCCCAAAACGTTTTAGCTCTCCGGCCTGGATGGCCAACTCCCTGAGGGCATCCGCATTTTCCCCGGCGGCCTCAAGCTTCCTTTTACCAAGAATATAGTATTCCTCCCATTTGGCGTTGACCTTTTCCTGATCCAGCTTTCCATAATGATGGATCGGGATGCTGCATTTTTGTATGCCAATACCGGCCCTGCCGAGTGACGGTTCCACCAGTTCATGTACAGGATTGACGAACTGTATGCGGCCATCTCGAGGGAATAACCGGACTTTGGAACTCCCAAGCCATCCAGCGCCCGCTTCCTCCCCGCAGGTTCCGTCATTGGCTGTCCAGCCTGTTTTGTGGATCTGCGGAATATAGTTCCTGGTCACAAACGAATAGGATACTGGTCGACCTGTCGTGTCGGTCAATCGCATCAGTTCCGGGTGGTCACGGGGGGATATAACCTCATCACCATCCAGAATCAGGATCCAGTCTCCCGAGGCCCTGGCGATGGAGGCGTTTCTCACTTCGGAAAAATCGCCGGTCCAGGGGACATCGTACAGTTTCGCGCCAAACGCGGTTGCGATGTCGCGGGTTTTGTCACTCGAACCGGTATCAACCACGATCATCTCGTCGACGACAGGTTTGACGCTCATGAGGCACCGGGCAAGATTCTTTTCCTCGTTCTTTACGATCATGCAGAGCGACAGAGAACTGTTCTTATCGTGCGTGCGCACCGAGTCCTGCGGTCCGGTCCTTCTGCGGACCTCGATGGCAGCAGCAAGGATGCCATCATCGATACCATGATCGACCATAGCCTGTTCGATGATCGGCATTGCCTGCTCCCATTTGCTCTGTTGAATGAGGAGGTCAATGAGAAAGAACGCAATTGCCTTGTTGAGGGGAAACAAGGTCAGTGCCTTGCGAAATACCTGCTCCGCGCGGGCGAAGGAGGATAACGCTACTGCCGCAGAATGATAGGAGGACGCGGCGTCCGGCGAGGTGGGGCAAAGAGCCATGCCGCGTTCCAGTAGTTCCATTCCTGCCGGCCTGTCACCTGATGCCCACGCGAGAACACCAAGATTCGTATATGGTTCGCCATAGTCCGGATCGCTTTCCATTGCTTTACGAAAGAAACCGTTTGCCAGATCCTTTTTATTTTCCCTATAGGCCAAGATACCTGCCAGATTCAATGCGACCGAATTACGCGGTTCCTTGGCCAGTACAATATTCAACAGCCGTTCTGCTTCTGAATATTCACCCAATCCCTCCCTACTATAGCCCGACAGCAGGAGGAACCTGGTAGTGTTTCGTTCGGTATCAGGAAGGGCGCTCAGCGCCTCAAGGGATTCTTTACAATGTTTGGCCCGCAGCAAAATCTCTGTCATGACATAAATGATCTCCGTGGTGTGCGGCTCCTTCGACAACCAATCGGCGAGCAGTTTGATCGCCTTGTCTATTTCGCCCGCCTGGCTTAGCGTGTCAGCTTCGTGAATGATCATATCGAGCTGACCCGGGGCGCCGCGATATCCTCTATTGTGCCCTAGAGCGTTTTCATCAAGACCTTTCTTTCCCAAAGAAAATATTCCTTTTCGCGAATCAACCGGCTGAGCTGCAGTCTCCTCGCCGTTCTTCCGGGGGAATGCGTATCCAAAAAGCGAAATTTCACGGGAAAATATTGTTGCAATTGTGTTCCGATCCTGCTCGCCATAGAATGCGGTAACAGGTTTCTTGTCGACCCTGAACTCTGCTTTTGCATTCGGTAACTGAGGCACTTCAGGCAAGTTTAATCGTAGTGCAAGAGCTTCCATTTCCTGTTGAAGATTTTCATACAGTAATACCTTGTCGACAACGATACGGTCATTGATTGTATACAGGTTAAAGCCTCCAGGTCCGCCAACCAGAGCCGCCCGTCCGGAACGAATAAATTGGGATAGAGGGGGGCGCGGCTCTGTCCTATTTTCCCAGTAGTACCACGAAACGACCTTGTCCCATGGGTTACGCTCAACACAAAATTTATAATAGGTTTCCCAAACGGCGGGATCTATTTTTTCTGCAATTTCCCTGGCCGAGATATGGTTATAGAACGGTCCCAGAGATGACGAGTAATTCTGAGGTCCCCTGTAACCGAGACGTGCTCTGATGGTTTCATCAGCTGGTGTAATGGGAGTAATGATGTCAGTGGGACCACAAAACTTTGAGAGGGCGATCTCAATGCTTGTCCCCGCAGTCTTCTTTGTCTTAATAAAGATGAACTTATATTTGTGAGAAAGGATCATACGAGCACGTTGTTTGACCTTAAATTTCGGCTATAAACCAGAAAAGACGGTGCAACTGCGCTAGTAAACCGCCATTTTGCCTACCACCGGTTTTTCATATTGCTGTGTAATTCTATCCCTTAGCAAGGGATCGTAATAATAGATCTTTTCCCAGACCTCTTCTTCGGCAGCCGTAAACTCCTCGGGCGTCGCTGTTATGGGATTTTTTTGTTTTTCGTTGTGTTTCACGGCAGAGAGTTCCAGAAAATTGTCATTCAAGCTTCTATCATGAATGTCAGCCTCGAAACCCAGCTGTGATGCAACGAGTACGAAGGCGCTGAAATCAAGCAGTTCGGAAAGTGACGTCTCGACGACACGTGCGCCGAGCTGCCTGAACATATCAGCATAATTTCTTTGCCTCCTTTCGATCTCCAGGCTGTACCAAAAGCATAGTTGATAATCGTTCAGGTATTGCCATTGAGGCAGCGGCAATACATTCGGATCGTCCGGTGACAGCAGATACATTAATCCATGGACGGTGCGTGACGGGACCGTGCTCAGCCCAAGATTGCTCACTGCAATCTCCCGAGGAGGTCTTCTGAGTATTATAATATGCGGTACAACGCCGCACTTCAGGAACGACTCGACGAAGCCTTTACAGAACAGGTGGCTGGTTTCGACGTATCTTTTTTGATCGATAGCGGCGATGAACGGCAGCTTATGCTGCAGGCAGAAGCTGTAGGCAACTTCAGGGTTCTGCTGCGCTCTTCTTAATACATGAACGAAATCCGGCGCTCCTTCATGCACACTGAGCGTATCAGGGAAGAGAGCGAATAGTTTTTGAAGATAGTTTGTTCCGGTACGTCCGGCGGTAATGGTGAAGACGCACTGTTTGTCCCGTATTTTTTCGACGAGTTCAGCTGCCGGACCTGATGTCATGTGCTCTCTCCCGTACCGCATTCCGCGGTGAGCCAGTCGCTGCAATCCCATCCAAGAACCCGCTCAATACTGAGGATCTCATGCTCATAGATATTCTGCAGGAAATGTCGTTCTCTTGTGCTCATGGTCGATTCATAAGGCCGCGAATGAACGTTCTTGATAGCGATCCGGTCAAAACAGGCGACCTCAAGAAAATCGCAGACCTCCCGAAGTGCCTCATACGGCCGATTCCTCAGATACTCGTTTTTCAGGATCAAGACATGATCTTTTTTAAAGTACAGCCAAAGTCTTCGCAGCTGCCCCAAATAGAAGCCTCTATCAACATAGCTATAGATCCTGTGTTGATATGGCAATGCTTCTCGACATCTCTCCGATTCTTTTTGGATAGCATCCCAGAATGATAACGTATCGGCATTTCTGGAACGCTCCATGTTCCAGTGAGAATAGGCCCTGTCGATGGGATTTCGCAATACGACGATCAGCTTCATTGCAGGGTTATATTCCCAGATCCGCCGTGGTGCGCCGTTCCAATACATATATATCGGCGTTGCCTCTCCGAGCACCTTATGCGTCGTTCGAGGGGTGAACGAGGAGTGATACCAGGCATAGTCAGGCGTCATATCACGAAAAAAATTTTCACGATCGAAAAAGTGTACCTCTTTCTTTTCGGCCATGCATATCTCGGGGTGCTCTCGTAGATATTCATCCAACGCAGTAGTACCGCCCTTCTGCGTACCACAAATGATAAAATTAACCAGCTTGTCATGGCGACGTACTGGGTATTTGTCCACTTTTTCTTTCATTTTTTACATCAACTTTTCCATATTCTGACTGATATTATTGAACGTCAACGTCGCCCGCATTCTGTATCTCAAGAAAATCTCTGGATTCAGGATCGTTCTTGCTTCTACTTGATAGGCATTTCAGATGAGTGAATCTGTCAAAAACCGGAACAAAATAATACTGTCATCATGCTTAGATGCAACATTAATACCACATAACAATAGACTTGTTATATGGAACCTAGATTATAACTAATTGTAAATATGGAATAATATGTTGTATATGCCTTAGGTAAATGTGGTAGGGTTACTAGAAAACGGAAAGAGCTGACAATATATTGGCACTCTCAATTTGCTAAAATAAGCTTACGGTAAACAGTATCATGTCGACTCGATAAACGACTAGAACTGACCTGAGCAAGCCGGAACAACGATTGGATCAAAAAACCGTTTTTTTGTGACCTTGGCGGCTTTGCGCGAGAACTTGTGTTGTGACGTACTGTGATGTTTTGAGTCAGAAAGGCTTAAGCTGCAAGGACAATGACACTAAGATTCGCAGATCACGATGTGAGGAGTAGGTTTTTATGCTACACATAGCAGACGCAGCGCCCATCAGACGATCTTTGAAATGCCGCTATATTCGTCTGCAGATGTGTCCATAGTGTTTCCATAAACATCTTTGCCATTGAATTTGAACCTAATGTGCGATGGATCGATCGTACCATTGGCGCTGGCATTCTGCTTGATCAGGAAGGAAACAGTGGCGGACCGGGCATCTGGCGCATAGGTGACACGTATCGGTACCGGCGATATGTTGACATCGGTCGCAGGTGTCGGCAATCCCCAGTTGTAGGGGCCTCCGGCAGCACCATAGGCTGCCTTGGCAATGGACCAGTTAAAAGGATTCGTAATTGACGAGAGATCCATGTCTTTCGTGAACATGAATACCATGTTGAATTCGTGTGATGCACCCGGCATTGTTAAGGATTTGTCCATTGTGGACACTTTCGTGCCGGGACCAAGGGTGTTTGCAAATCCGCTGACGTTGTATGCAGCAAGGATCTTTGGTTTAGCGATCTGATCGAGGTATCCGCTCAGAACAGAGGCCAGGTTCGGCGCTTTATCATTCAGAATGCTCAGTTCATCTTTTGCTTTTGACGTCTGGCCAAGGTCAGCATATGCGTATCCAAGATCCACATGCACCTGATAAAAATCCTTCTTCAGGCTGATGACCTTTTGAAACTCGGAGATTGCATCCTCCTGCCTTCCTGCCTTGGCGTAAGTCTGCCCCAGCGCATAATATCCGCCATATTGACTACCATCCATCTGGATCACCCGTTTAAAGGTTGTTTCCGCCAGCTGGTTACGGTCAGTGGCAAGATACACCTGACCGAGTGAAAACAGATTTGTAGAGGAAGTCGGATTGTTTCTCACTGCAGACCGATATTCTGCTTCAGCTTCGTTGTAGCGCCCCTGGCTGAAATAGATATTGCCTAAATTGAGGTGAGCGGTGTCATCAGTCGGCGCCATGCGGATCGATGACTGATATGCCTTGATCGCGTCCTCAGTCCGCCCCATCTGAATATAGGACGTCGCAAGAAGATGATATGCCGTCACGGCATTCTGGGGAGAAGAATCCAGGCCGATGGAACGTCTGAACTCTCGCGTCGCGCCTTCGTAATCGCCGTTCATGGCGCGATCAGCACCTGTGGACAGGGCGGTCTGCGCCAACGCTGTCAGCTGCGTTTGCTGGTCGCTCATGGCCGAGAAGAGTGCATCGGCGATCGTATTTGTTGAACTTACTGATGATATGGACATTTTAACGCCCGGGTTTTGTCATGCGTATTAGTTTCTCACTTCTGCTCCTATTTAGCGTATCGGCATTCGGGCTGAAAACTTTAGGTTTTTTTATGAACGCAGCTGAAGTATTGCGGATCAATCTGCAATGAAGCGTCGTCATAAGCGGTGCCTTGCTGGGCGATAATCGACAGTCCTTAACTTAGAATACCCCGTTCCATGAGCAGCTCGATCACCTGCGCTGAGCATTTTTCCGGTGAATACTGTTCGGTCTTCAGCGCGAGGTGACAGTTGACCGGTGCTTCATAGGGCGCGGATATCCCGGTGAAGTGTTGAATGACGCCATCACGCGCCTTTTGGTAATGCCCCTTGGGATCGCGCTCCTCACAGACCTCGATCGGGCAGTCGCAGAAGATCTCGATGAAGTTGACGTCTCCGACCAGCTGCCGTACTTGGTCGCGGTTCGCCTGAAAGGGAGAGATGAACGCCGTCAGCACGATTATTCCTGCCTCGACAAAAAGCTTAGCCACCTCGCCGATACGGCGGATGTTCTCGGCCCTGTCTTCCGCGGAAAATCCGAGGTCAGAGCAGAGTCCGTGCCGCACATTGTCTCCGTCGAGAACAAGGGTCCGGCAGCCCATCTGGAACAATTTTTCCTCGACGCAATGAGCGATCGTGGATTTTCCAGAACTTGGCAGGCCAGTGAACCAGACGACAGTGCTCTTATGACCGTTCAGTTTTTCCCTGCGCTCTCGAACAACGGTAGCCTCATACCAGACTACATTCTCTCTTTTCATCAGAGACCTCTTCCGCTTCCATGGGGTAGAATTCTGCCCGATAACAGGGCCATTCATTATGATAGTAAGACGGCATCCCTTGATCCCGTTACTATTCATAAGTGCAAGGAGCGACTTCCTTATAAAGCAACAATCAAACACTATGAATAGAAAAAGATGCTTCGTAATGCGTTATTATGCAATGTTAATACCATGAGGGAAGGGAGGGAAAAGACTTCAACGCATGGTATAACTGATTGAATTACAATATAAGTTAATAGATGAAAATACAACGCAGGGATGTTGAGAATCGTCAAAAATACGACGTTTGAAGGGAATATAAATTTGTTCACCACATTGAACAGTAGCAGTAAAAAAGTATTGACGGTCTGGGATACGTTCTCGACATAAAAGATTAGAATCCTGACGCTGGCCAAAGGGGAGAAATTTCCATTAGGCGTAGGACGTACTCAAGCAAAGAGGGCACCCGTTCCCGAGACTACGGTGTACCGTGTACAGACTTAAATGAAATGGGGACTTTTGTCTATGAAGAGGACCAATTAAAAAGATCAAGAGCAACAGCGATTAACAAATTGATTTGTGAGCCTCCGGGCTTCTGCCGGGAGGGTCATTTTGCTATATCTGCTATAATGAAATGCATATGTTAAATGCTCTTGACAGGGAGACGGCATGCAGAGCAGTCCTGTACCGCCAGTTGGGAAAAACCTGGCGCTTTCTGTAAGCGGCAACGATGCCTTCGCGCTCAAGCCCGGGACAGAGGTGAAGGCCGAGGTGGTGGGCATCGGGCCGGACAATAGCGTTTCGATCAAGGTGAATGACAGTGTCCTTACCGCGCAGTCCGAAGTGCAGCTCCAGATGGGGGATCTCTTGTCCCTTCGGGTGGAGCGGCAGGAAAGCGTCATTTACCTGAGGCTGGCGGGAAACACGGTCGAAACCGCTGACAACGTCAAGAATGCGATTCTGCCCGCCCTGGAAAACCTTCAAGATCTCCAGCCCGCCGCTGAATGGATGCTGCGTCTTTCCGGGCTTCTTTCCCGGATTCCCGAAGACCTCAGGATGAACATGCCCGAGGTCGACATGATCGACCGTTTTCTCATTCCCCTGAACAAACTGACCGCGTCAGCCTTGAAAGAAGCGGTCCAGGATGGCGGGGTTTTCTTTGAAACGAAGCTCCGTATCCTTGCGATGGGAATGGAGGCAGACGCTGATGCTGCAAACATCGAGGCCAAGCACGTCATCACCGGCGACCTGAAGGCCGCCCTGCTTCGCTTCAAGGAAACGCTTCTCCAGCCAGGGTTCGATGAATTTCCCTCCAGCAATGCTCTCGACCGGAAGGGTCTTCTCGAAGCGGTCAACGGCATCCTCCGGAACATAGAGTACTACCAGCTGCAGTCGAAGCTGACCGACTCCCTGCAGCTCTTCCTGCCGCTTGTGTGGAAAGAGCTCCGGGACGGGGAGCTGATCCTCCGTCAGTCCGACCGTGGGAGTCCGGGCGAGCGGACCTTCTCCTGCTGCATCAACCTGGACCTGGAGCGTGCGGGAAAGGTACAGGTCCGCCTTCTGCTTCAGGCCGGGAGCGTCCATGTCTCCTGCGCAGCCGAGAACAGGACCTTCTCGGGGCTGCTGCAGGAAAGCTCCTCTTTGCTCGAGAAGCAGCTCGAATCGGCCGGTTTGAGACTGGGCGGTTTGACCATACAGCACGAGGCTCGGATCGATTTTGCCGCCCATGGTCCGGCCGGGCTGAGTATCCGGGCATGAGTTCAGTCCCGGCAGGAACCAGGAATGCTGGAAAAGGGCGCACAGGGGCTTTGCCATCACAGGTGAAAGCAGTTTCGGTCCGCATCATCGGCGGATAGGGGTTTCCCGGATGGAACATGATCCGGGCGCTGGATTATCGATTAAACTGCCGGGAAGGCCGAGCTCATGTTCGCAGCCGGCTAGATGATTAAACGAAGAGGGGCGTAGTGAAGGATAGCCAGCAAAAAGCGGTGGCGCTCAAGTACCGGCAAGGGAAGGACCATGCTCCGGCGGTCGTTGCCACGGGAAAGGGGATGGTGGCGGAAAAGATCATTGCGCTCGCCCGAAAGCACGGCGTCCCGGTGCACGACGACCGTCATCTGATAGAGATCCTCTCTACCCTCGACCTCTATGAAGAGATCCCGGTAGAGCTGTATAAGGCCGTCGCGGAAATTCTGGCGTTTCTGTATAAAGTGAGCGGCAAGGTGTGACGCCGGGGGGATTAGTTGGGTATGAGCTCGTGAGGATGGGCATCGAGTATGCGCCGCACGACCGTCAGGAGGTAGTACGACTCGAAGGGCTTCTGCAGAAATCCGTTGATCTCTCCGATCTCGTCCTTGGGCGCCACATATTTCGTGTACCCCGAGATGGCGAGCACTTTGACATCCGCATTCATTGCCTTGATCTGGCCGACCAGCTCCTTGCCGTTCAACCGCGGCATTACGATGTCCGTAATGACGAGGTCGATCTCCGAGGACAGCTTCTTGAAGATGTTGATGGCCGAGACCGGATCGCTTACCGCAAACACTTTGTACCCATGACTGGACAGCGTATCCTGGATCGCGTGCAGGATGTCCGGCTCATCATCGACGACCAGTACGGTCTCGCTCCCGCTGACCGAAGCCAGCTGCTTTATCTCTTTCTTTACGACGGCCGCCTGGGAGGCCGGAAGATAGATCGTGAAGACCGTTCCTCTGTTCTCCTCGCTCTGCACCATGATGTACCCCCGGTGCTCCTTGATGACGCCGTAGACCATCGAGAGGCCGAGTCCGGTGCCCTTTCCGCGCTCCTTGGTCGTGAAAAAGGGCTCGAAGATCTTGCTCACGATGTCTTTCGGAATGCCCGTGCCCGTATCAGTTACGGTCATGATGACATAGTGCCCGGGCAGAATGTAGGCCGGCACGTCCGGCATGCCCCTGACGATTTCACGGCTCGTCGTCTTGATGACAATGCGTCCGCCGCCGGGCATGGCGTCCCTGGCGTTGACGACGAGGTTCATGATGATCTGCTCGATCTGGTTGACGTCGCCCTGGACGAGCGGCAGCTGGTTATCCAGCTCCACGGTCACATTGATCTTCTTGTCGATCACCCGTTCGAGCAGTTTTACCGTGTCGAAGATGACGTCATTCATGTTCAGCGGCACGATCTCAAAATTGCTCTTCCGGGCGAACCCGAGCAGCTTGGAGATCATCCTCCCCGCCCTGCGCGCCGCATCCTCGATGACATTCAGGCTCCGGAGCGCCTTTTCATCGAGTGCGGTGCGCCGGATGATCTCCAGATGGCCGATGATGGCTGTCAGGATGTTGTTGAAGTCATGGGCGATGCCGCCGGCAAGGACCCCGATGGAATCCATCTTCTGGGACTGGAAGAGGTGCTCCTGCAGCCTTTTCTTCTCCGTGATATCACGGTAAAATGACTGAATGAACATCTCTTCGCCGATCGTGATCGCCTTCGAGCTGATCTCGAGATAGAGGGGTGTTCCGTCCTTCTTGTGGTGCACGGTCTCAAAGACGAGCGATTCGCCGGCGAACAGACGACGCATCCTCTCGGCTATCTCATCCTGTCTGGAGCCGTCCTCGAGCAGCCTGATATGGGTCCCGACCAACACCTCCTTGGGAAATCCGTGCATCTCGCAGGCCCTGTCGTTCACATTCAGGATAATGCCGCTTCCATCCTGAACGATGATGCCGTCCGTCGCATTGTCGACAAGCGATCGGTGCCACTGCTCAGAAGTCCGCAGCTCTTTCGTCCTCTCCTCGACCATGCCTTTTAGCTGGAGGGAATATATTTCAAGCTGTTTTTTCTGCTGAGCAAGGTCATATTTAAGAGCTAGTTCTCTATTCAAGCTTTTTTGACTCAAAATTCTCCAAGTGAAAGCGACAAAAATTATTGAAAGAGTAAAAACATTGTTAGTGATGAAAGTACCCCAATAGACTATCTTGTCGAGTATCAGTATGGGGAATAGATAAATTAAATACAAAGTAATTGCTACAAAAAAAGACACCGGTAAATTAATTGGGAGAACACCCAAAACACATACAATGAGCAAAGTCATCCCAGCATAATAAGTGGATGTGTGCCCCCCGAAGTGGAGTATCATTATTTCAATTGCAATTGCTGAAGAAATAATTCCCAGGATAACAATAAAATATTGGTAATATAATTTCCGTTTAAGCTTATTTAGAAAAAAGAGGAGTATTAAAAATAAAGAGACCGCAATCCTATAACTCAAAAATCTTTTGAAGTTTTCAGGTGTAACAAAATAATCTAAAATCCCTAATGACATGAAGAGAACAGTCCCAAGAATAGAGCTTATGCCAACCCATGATTGAGTTATCTTCTCAGTTTGTTCTGTTATATACGGCTTTTTTTCAATTTCCATAGCGCAATTTTACCAAACTTACCTACTTTAGTATTTCTTTTCTAAGTATAAATTTTGCCGTATCCAATCCCAAATAAGCAACTCCGGGGATTCCCTGCGTTTGGGTAGTCCAGTGTCCTGTCAAGTATAAACCTCTTATTGAAGTAGATTGTCTTAATTCGGGGGTAAATAATTGTGAAGGCGTACTCGCCCAACCATAGGCAGCTCCTTGATAGTTTAAAGTGTATCGATATAATGTGTGTGGAGTCGCTGTTTCCTTATATACAATATGCTTTGATAAATCTGGAATTACATATTTTTCTATTCTTTGAATAAATGATTCTTGCAGTTTACTTTTATTCTTGTCCCAGTACACCTTATTTTTGAAGGGTGCATTTACAAATGCTAAAATGGTTTTCTTATCAGGTGAAAACCGTACCATAAATCCCTCTACTTTATCTATGTTGCCTTTTTTGGCATATGAGTAAGCTTTTTCTAAATCATAATACGGCAGAAACCACACATTCGTTCCGGGTTTAGGCAACGATTTAAAAGGTTTATCTACAGCTACGTATAAAATAAAAGTGGAGAGGGATGGAGTCAGGCTATCGATGGTGTCGAAAATTTCCTTTTTGACATGGTGTTTACCTAATAGATCATAATAAGTTTGCCTCGCATCACAGTTTGAGACTAAATATCGCGTCCGTACCAGGCCGATTTTTTCTAAAACGGCACCTTCAACTCTATTATTAATTACACTAATTTTTTTAACTAAACAGGATAATTTTATATGTCCGCCAAGTTCTTTAAATCTATCAACAATTATATCCGGTAATGCTTGCATACCTCCCTCAGGGTAATAACCGCCATCAAGGATAAATTCAGTGAATATCTTTGCACCTGTGAAGGCGGAAATCAATGAGGGTGGCAGACCTCCGTTGCCAAGTATAGGAAGGGAGAGTATTGTTTTGATGCGATAATCATAAAAATAGCGATCTAAAAAGTCTTTATAGCTTTGTTTTCGTAGCGCAGCAAAATCAATTGGCCTGGAAGTTGTAAGATACTGAATAAAATTTTTGATATTATTGGCCTCTTTAGGAAAAGAATCCTGAAGCTCTCGAATGGTTTTGTCTATGTCTGCCCAAAAAGTAATTTTGTGTTCTGGTGTTATAACTATATCAGAAGGAGTGGTTCTCCTTATACATATTCGTTCATCTAAATTCAGAGCCTTTAGAACAAGCCTCATGTTACCGTCTTTTCGGTAACTTCCAAATGAATGGGCTGCTGCGTCAAAAGTATAACCTCGCCTTTTGAACGAAGTGCAGTAACCACCGGGTTTATTGTGTTGCTCTACAATCAAAACCTTCATGCCTGCTTTTGCAAGATAGCATCCACACACAAGGCCGCCTATGCCCGCACCTATTATGACAACATCGTATGTATCATTTTCAAACTTTGACATTATTCACCCTGCGTGCTAATAAATTTTCTACCAGTTCTACTGCCTGCCTTACAGTTGTTAACTTTGGAACGTCCTCGTCTCTCACGGATATTTTAAATTTTTTTTCAATGGCAACGGTGATCTCGATAGCTTTAATAGAATCTACCTCTAGATCCTTAAAAAAATTACTCTCAGGCGCAATTTCTTCTGCATCATATCCTGACACATCTGAGATGATCGATATGATTTCCTTCTCAACATTAGTATTCAATTTCCCTTCCTCCTTGAGCCTGTTGCGCACAAATCCCTGCTGCCGCCCACTCTGCAGGAGTGGTTGCCGGCTAAGGATCTTGCCTGGTTGATCCTCGACGCAGTGGCGGAGTCCTCCCTTAAGATGTTTAATGTTTGTATCTTGTCTAAGTGATATGCTTCGCTGCAAAAAGCGACATCATCTGTTTACTCTGCCATGCTTAGTCAGTGCCAGCATATTTCTTCAATACCAATGATGCATTATTTCCTCCAAAGGCATATGAGTTATTCAGAGCTATATTAACCCTGTGTCGCTTTGCTTGATTAGGCACGCAGTCAATATCACACTCCGGATCAGGAGTTTCGAAATTTGTCGTCGGTGGAAGAATGTCGTTTTTTACAGCCAAAGCGCAGGCGAGAGCTTCTAACGCAGAGGCAGCGCCCATGGTGTGGCCGAGCATAGACTTTATTGAGCTGGTAGGTATTTGTCTATAACGTGACCCGAAGACCTCCCTAATGGCAGCGCACTCATTCTTATCATTGGTGGGAGTCCCCGTGCCATGTGCACTGATATAATCCACCGCTTCTATCGCGATGCCTGTACTAGATAGCGCCTTATTCATACATGCTGCTATGCCCTCAATCGAGGAAGTCGTCATATGATAAGCATCACAACTGAGACCATACCCTAAAATTTCAGCATAGATATTCGCCTTTCTTTTAATGGCACTCTCAAGAGACTCAAGAACAAGAATTCCTGCACCCTCGGCTACCATCATTCCTTTTCTGTTCTTATCAAAGGGCTGGCATTTTTCAGGTGCAACAGCTGAAAATTGATTAAAGCCTGTAAATGATATCCTTGAAAAAGGATCTGCCCCTCCTGCGGTAACAACATCCGCCCTGTTAAAACGAATCAAATCGTACCCATAACCGATAGCATAATTCCCTGCAGCGCATGCCGTAGAAAAAAGAAGATTCGGGCCGTTAAAACCTAATTCTTTTGCTACAATTGCCGGCGTCGTGTGGACAGGAAGCTGATACATTAGATCAGCACTTACGATCTCTTTTACAATCAATTTCTCATCTATATGTTCTATAGCCTGGATTGATCCTGACGTTATTCCAATGCATGTGCCTGCTTTGGAACGAGAAATGTCCTCACCGGATAGACGAGAATCCCTCAACGCAAGCTTTGCCGCTGCAAGGCCGAATTGTGATGCTCTGCTGAGCAAAGGAATTTGATTGTTGGGGATAAAATTCTCGGGTTTAAAATTTCTAACCTCGCCACCATTATGGGTAAAATGGTTCGCCGTATCAATTGACGAAACCGGGCTTATGCCAGATTTTCCTTTCAGGAGACTGTCCCAGAATTTCTCCCAACCAATACCAAGTGAGGAAATAACCCCCAGTCCCGTTATGACAACTCTTTTATTCATTGTGAGTGCTGAATACAAGATCCGCTTCAGTTATTTTTCTATCACCAACAAAGGCTTCACCGGACACGTAGGCGCCGGTCGGTAAAGACTTGACATTGACCACTTTAATCATTAATTGATCACCGGGAACGGCGGGGTGGAGAAATCTCGCTTTGACCGACCCGAAGTAATACAATGGTCCTCTGTCCCCATTTTCGCTTGTTCTGTTTGATGCAAAGAGGATAATGGCGGTCTGCGCCATTGCCTCGAGTATGAGAGCACCGGGCATGATGGCCTTTTCGGGGAAATGGCCGATGAAAACCATGTCATTGCCAGAAATATTTTTGACCGCTATTACGTGCTTCCCCGGCTCTATCTCAAGGACCTTATCAACCATGATAAAAGGAAAGCGCTGGGGAATGAGCTTCTTTATCTCTTCGAAGTTAAGTTGCATCGATCACCTGGTATAACTGCCAATGATAACTGCTGAGTTTTGACCGTATGAGTCCGCCGAGGTTACGAGCACATTCCGCGTCTGCTTCTCCCGCGCAATTCCGGGCACGTAATCGAGATCGCACGCAAGATCCTTTTCATGATAGTTTACCGTGGGGGGAATGAATCCGTTCCGGAGAGCGCCTATTGCCGCAGAAAGTGAAAGCGCTCCGGATGCTGAATACGATTCCCCCACCATGGACTTTATTGAGCTGACGGGTATGTTGAAGGCACGTTGCCCGAAGACTTCTTTGATGACCTTCGTTTCCATCCGGTCGAGTCCTTGTGTCGAGTTGGAGCAGGAGCAGATATAGTCGATGTCATCAGCCTTAAGAGATGCGTCGTTTAAGGCAAGATTTACGGCATTCTTCAGACCTGTACCTGCGTGTTTGAAGTTGCTGTCTGCCGAGGGATCAAAGGCATTGGCATATCCCAGAACACTCGCGAGAAGTTTAGCTCCTCTGTTTAACGCATGCTCCTCATTTTCAAGAACCAAAACGGCCGCACCTTCAGAGAGGATTATTCCGTTTCTCCGCGCATCGAAGGGACAGCAGCGGGGTTCCGAGCCGTCTGCTCCTGAGAGGTAACCGAGGGTATGGAATCCCATAAAGGTCTCCTCGCACAATTCTTCGACCCCACCTGCAAGGACAATGTTGGCCCTGTTTAACTTTATGAAGTCCGCGGCATAGGAGACAGCGTCGAGGCTTGCGCAGAAGCCCGTTGATATGGTCGTATTGAACCCTTTAATCTTAAACCTGATGGACACCTGGCTGGCAGGAGAATTTATGACGGTGTTCGGAAAGTGAGATGGATTGACGAACCGCGGCCCTTCTATGAGGCCGGAACGGTCGAACTGCGAGATGCTGTGGAGACTGCCGAACGTCGTCCCGATTGATACCCCCATGGAATTCGTATTAGCTTCAGTGATCTCGATCCCGCTGTCATCAATGGCGAGTTTGGCTGCAGAGCTGATCAGCCTTGTGCTTCTGTCCAGGTCCCGCAAACCTTTTTTCCCAAGAAAGGGGAGAGGATCAAAATCAGTGATCTCGCCTGCAATGCGGACACTAAAGGGTGTTGTGTCAAAGAGGGTCACTGGTCGAAATCCAGTTTTGCCCTGGTGGAGTCCTTCCCAGTATGCTTCTTTGCCGATTGCAATAGGCGAGAGAACACCAATGCCGGTTATTACTATTCTTTCGCTCATTTCCGGATTTTAAATCCCCAATCCCCCATCGAGTTGCAGTACTTGCCCGGTGATGTACTGCGATTCGTCACTGAGTAAAAAGAGTACGGCCTTCGCCACTTCATCGGAGGTCCCGAATCTGTGGAGCGGGATCATGTTCACGAATTTTTTCCAGGATTTATCGCCAAGCTCCGCCGTCATCTCGGTTTCAATGAAACCGGGGGCAACGGCATTGACCCTGATGTTGTAGGGCGCCACCTCTTTTGCCAGAGATTTGGTAAAGCCGATCACACCTGCCTTTGCGGCGGCGTAATTGACTTGGCCGGGGAGAGGGTGGATGCCGCTTACCGATGACATGTTCACGATGTTTCCGTTTTTTTGCTTAAGAAAGGTAATGATGCACGCGCGGGTAGTGTTGAAAACTCCGGTAAGATTGGTGTCTATTACGTCGGACCAGTCCTCCTTGTTCATCATCATGAGGGACTTGTCCTTTGTTATCCCCGCGTTGTTCACGAGGATGTCGAGCCTTCCGAATTCCTTCTTTATCTCTTCGATCAGCGTTTTAGCGCCGTCAAAGTCCCGCACATCAAGTTGAAAGGACAGAGCTTTTCTGCCAATTTGGCGAACTTCTTCAGCAAGAGACTCTGCCGTTGCACGATTTTTGCTGTACGTAAATGCGCAATCTGCACCTTCGCCGCACACAGCAAGAACGATGGCGCGGCCGATGCCCCTTGTCCCACCCGTTACAAGCGCCACCTTATTGAGAAGCGAATTTTTCTTCAGGCTTTTCTCCCGAAAGAGTGGATGGTTTGGCCTAGCCTGTCATTTATACCATGTTTCCCGCGTCTTTACAATGTCAAAACCTTGCTTCAGTGCGGATGGGCAAGCCAATACTTACTCACTCAAGGGAGGAGTTTCTTTCTGCGTACGACGACATCCGGCATCTCTGCCGTGAGTGCATCACTCCTTGGTGACGGTATAGAAGATTATTACGCCTGACGCAACCCGGGATATTGATATCGCGCTTTCGGGGATATTGGCAAGACGCAGCAATCTTTCGAAATCATCCTCGGTGCGCTGCAGGAAGCCATCCCAGTTGACCATCCAATGGAAAAACTGCGGACGGTAACGATTGACTTCTTTAAAGGCCGCGATCAGTTTTCCGCCAGGCGTGAGCATCTTATACAAGGATCTCAACAATTTCACGAGGAAATCGTCGGGGAGATAATCAAAATAGCCTACACTGTAGATAATATCCTGCATCCCGAATTCAGTAACCGCCGTCTCGTAGTCGAATATCCTGAGCGCATTGTATTTTCGTAATTCCACGTGATCTTCCGAGAGGCCCGCATGCTCGAATCGATCGAGAGCGAAATTCAGAGCATCGGCATCCAGATCAACACAGGTGAACTTGGCGCCAGAAGCTTTGATCTCAGGGGCTAATTCGAAAACCTCGCGGCAGGAACCGCAAGCCACGTCGAGGACCTTCGTCTCGCGCCTGTTTATGAGCTCTTTTCTCAGCAGTTCCCGCAGTTTTACGATCCGTTCTCTCACGCCGACTGTAATTTCCGTGGACATCATGTACTTGTCCAGATAATATCCCATGCCGTCGGACATCGGTGAGTTCTTGTACGCCATTTCCAGTATGTTATAATCTCCCTGATGACCTTGCGGCCATATCCTGGCCCGGTTGATACCATAGCTTTGGGACAGAATTGGATTTGTTTTTTCCCGGAAATCGACCTGAGCAGACCGAATGGCGAACGTGTCGTCCACGTCCTGTTCAAATTGTGCGCAGGCTTGGAGCATCGAGTCGTTCAGCGTGGAAAGTTCTTCGAACAGTATTTCCTCATCCGCGCCCGGCCGAGAACATTTGACCTCAAAGTCTCTAAGCTGATCGACATATTGCACAGTTTTTGCGCCAAGAAGTTCTGCGTATCTCTTTGCTCTTTCTTCGACAAACGCGCTGCCACTTCTGACTTCTTCCCCCCGGTACGTTCCCGCGTGCTCCATGATTATTCTCCTTTTGAGTTATCCAGCCCGTCAGAAATATTCAGTCAGTACGTTACGTCTCACGTCCGCTCGTTGATTTCACCTGCTTCAGCCTGCTCCGGACTACGGGTTAATTGTTAGCCGGTAAGTTCAGTACACATCTCCTGAAAGAAGAACGCCATGGTTCTTCTATAATAATTTATAATCTATAAGTAGTAGCCTCAGTAACCTCGCACTCAGTCTACTCGCCTCCTTTCGAGGCCTGTTAATGAATTCAGTTCATGGGATCCGGGTCCAGGTTCCTTCTTGCCGGCTGAGAGAGCGGGAGCGTGATTACGCCAACCAATCCAATAATAATTGGTTTGAGTTTTGGTTAGGATAATCCCTTCCTTTGAATCTGTCAAGCGCCTTAATAGAAAAAATTGACAGCATATTGTTGCATAATATTATATGATGAGCGGCATAAGTTTTAACCTACAGGTGATAAAAGTAGTTATAAAATATTAGTTCGATCTGTATTTTTATTTATGACGATAAAGCCGCTCGTATAGAGGGAAGGCAGGGGCATAGATAATGGTGATGTCAAAGGGTATGAGAAGGTTTCATGACGTGATTTTCACGGTGAACAAAAAGTGAAAACGCAGAAGGTTTCTCCTGTCTGCGATATTAGTATCATGTTCAGTATGAGTGACGACGTAGGGAGGCTATCAGCTGTGGTTATGTCTTCCGGCGATCGATCACATAGCAGCTTTCCTGAGATTTTTTCGCAAGCTTCTTGAGCTCGGCGGCGACTTCGGCGATCTTGCCGGCATGCTGAATGGCGGAGTTATTGGTCGGCACGACCGCTATCGATATGCCGATGAGCGGGATCTTCTGTACCTCTCCCTTTCGATCCTTCGCAAGGTAGTATCCCCGGGACTTTTCCTCCTCGCCGAACAGGTCGGACAGGATGACATTGAAGTTGGCTATTATCGTCTTGCAGACCGGCTCGGCATTCTCCAGCGGCACGATAAAAACGAAATCGTCGCCGCCGATATGACCCACGAATCCGTTGTCCATGGATTCCTTTACGGTGTTCGACATGACCCGGGCAACCATCCGGATCACCTCATCGCCGCGGGAAAAGCCGTAGGTATCGTTGTAGGGCTTGAAATTGTTGATGTCGACGTAGCAGACGGCCTGGGAAGACCCGAGCGCTCGCTCGATCGCCTGGTGGATCGACGTGTTGCCCGGCAGTTTGGTGAGCGGGTTGTTGTCAAGAACGCGTTGAAGCCGCTGGAACGAGAGCAGGATCCGGCTGAACAGCTCCGGATAGTTGACGGGAAGGGTCAGAAAGTCGTCCAGTGGATACTGCTCCCAGTCCATCCGCTCAACTGCAGACTCATTGATCAGGCCGATGACCGGGATCAGACTGAAGTAGCTGTCCCGCTTTAGTTGCAGCAGTATCTGTTGAAAGGCCGGGTCGGGCGTCGAGAGGTCGGCGAGCATGATATCGGGAGGATCGGAATAGATGAACCCCAGCACCTGGGCCGGCTCCGGCAGAACGACGACCTGGTACCCCCTGCTCTGGAGCCGCAGCCGCAACCGGTCCTGCACCGCGGGATCGCGGGAAAGAAGCGCTATCCTACGCTTTTGGCTCATCGGCGGTCTGTATCTCGAGGCTGAAATTTTTAACTTCGACGAGCTTGTCCTCGATCTCTTCCACGAGGGATTCCAGCACCTGTTCGCTCATCCCGAGCCGGTCCCAAGCGGCCGGCTGGATACGGGGCACGAGTGCGTCTCCACTGAACCCGAAGCCGGACGCCTTGATCAGGACATCGGCGACGTGGACGACCGCCGTTTTTGTCTGCTGGGTCGTTGACTTTGCCACGTCATGGTGAAAGGCGATGGGTTCGATCAACTTCTCCGGGAGGAGCCATGTCCTGGCGAGCCATTCCCCGATCCTGGCGTGGTCGGTATTGAGCATCTCCTGCTCCGCAGCCTGCATCGAGATGCCCTTCCGGTCGATCAGAGAGGTGAGGGCAGTATACTCGTTCTCGAGCTTGATCTTGATGATCACCTTGCCGATGTCGTGCAGGAGGGCGGCCGTTGACGTTTCTTCGGGTTCGGGCAGCTTCAGCCGCTTCGTGATCGAGTTTGCAGCCACCGCGACGCCCATGGAATGCTCCCACAGGCCGACGACATTCTTTTCCATGATCTCGAAGATCGAGCTGCTGATGGCAAGGCTCTTGACCACGTTTACGCCGAGCAGGATCAGGGCGTTCGAGACGGTCGAGATGCGGCCGGAAAAGCCGTAGAAGGCGGAGTTGACCAGGCGCAGAACCTTGGCGGACAGGACCTGGTCAGAAGAGACTACCCGGGCCATCTCGTGGACCGACGTCTTGTTGTTCTCGGCCAGGGAGCCAAGCTTGGCAATGATCCCCGGCAGCGCGGGCAGGGAGCGTGTATCCCTGATGATCTGGCTGAAATCGACCTGCTTATCGCCCATCGGGTTCCCCCATGCTCCTCAGTATCTGTCTTCGGTATATCTCTTTGATCTTCATCATGAGGACATCATCCTCCAGGTGCCTGAAGCGCTGATCAAGGGCAGTCAGCATCTCCTCGAGCGTCGCTTCTCCATCGACCCGGACCGGATGACCTTCGACGGTGACCGCCTGAATGCCCATCTGCTGGAGACGGCTGATCAGGGACTCCGAGAGCGTGACACCCTTCCCGCAGATGGTCATACTCGCCGGATCATCGGAGCCTTTGATCTCCCGGGCCACGACCATGCCGGGCTTTGCCTTATTGAGAGGAATGTTCTGCATGTCGTCATATCATACATAAAAACGGGTGAGCTTGTAAATGTATTTCGACCCCACGGACTGGCTACCGACGTCCCGGTGCGAAATCAAGGCACTGCCGGAAGACTTCGGTCATCGAAGGAAGGAGGGGCGCCTGTACGCACCAGAGCCGTGTTGGTGCCCTTTCGGCAGCAGGAGCGCACAGGCGTCAAGGGGGGAAGAACACCGGAAACTCCAAGCCTGCCAGTATGGCAGGACTGAAGCTCAGTGATCATACACAATAGGTTGCAATATTCCTGCCATGGTGTTTATCCTGTATAATCGGTCAGTTCCAGAGTGAACGTTTTGGCCGCTGTCGAAAAGTGAGCGCATTTTTCGAAGGATTCATGACAAGTCTCGAAAAAACAGAGAGTTGGTCCCGTCGGTTTCTGGACGCACGATCGTCTGCCCGTCGATCTCCGTGTCCTTTGATTGTTGGCTGCTGACGAGAGGGGTCGAGGAACAGGAGCGGATAAAAGAGAGCAGGGAGTACAAAGAAGTGAGGTGTTTGATGCAAAAAGAGAGCGGCCAGGGGGTCAGAGCTGGTCGATGACGGCCGCGGCGAGGAGGGGGAGCATGATCTCATGGTGACCCGTCAATGCGTAGCCGTTCCCGCCGCCTTGGGTAGGACGGCGAACGACGTTCGTATGCGGCCGGTAGTGCTGCACAAAGTCCATGTTGACGGTCGTAAAATGCTGCAAAGTCTTTCCAAGGTTCCTGCACAGCGTAACCGCCTTCAGGAATATCTCCGGTAAAAGCACCGCAGAGCCGAGATTGATGTAAACGCCGCCCTCGAGCTCGGAAACAAGGGCGCAGAATGCCAGAAAATCGCTCTGTGCAGCGGCACCCGTTGCCCTGCCGTCGAAGGACGGGTGCATGTGAATGATGTCGGTGCCGATGGCGACATGAACGGTGATGGGAACCCCCAGGCGGAAGCCCGCTGCGAGCAGGCTCATCCGCTTGTTCGGAAATTCTCCCTGCTCGATCATCCTGCCGACCGCCGAGCCGATTCCTTCGCCCTCGGCCGCCGATTGGACCGCCTGATTGATCATGAGGCCGGTCTCCTCGGCCATACCGAATGCGCCGGACAGGATTTCCTTGTCCACATCCTCCGATGTCTGGCCGACATAGGCAAGCTCGAAATCATGGATGATGCCCGCTCCGTTCAGGGAAAGACTGGTGACGATCTTTCGCTCCATCAGATCGATGAGAACCGGATTGAGACCTACCTTAATCGAATGAGCACCCATGCCGAGCATGACAGGGCGGCCGTCCCTGCGGGCCTGGACGATGGCAGCGACTACGCTCTTGAACTGTTTTGCCGCGAGGATATCCGGAAGGGAGGAAAAGAAATCATGAAAGGAGCCCGCCTTGGCAGCGGGTTTTGCAAAGTCGCCGATCCTCACCTTGCTCTCCCGGCTTTTCAGCGAGTACGTCCTGATTTTCGAGGTGTCAATCTTTTTCATGGCTGGTCAATGGGAATTGCCGAAGAGCTCCTCATCCACCATCTGGCAGATGGTGTGGCCGAGGGTGATGTGCGTTTCCTGGATCC
The DNA here is from genome assembly GCA_035516965.1 of Nitrospirota bacterium. Classification (NCBI taxonomy): domain Bacteria; kingdom Pseudomonadati; phylum Nitrospirota; species Nitrospirota bacterium. Next base: position 45,580 of record DATIZR010000093.1, on the reverse strand, counting down.
GCGGCGTGTGCTTGGTGGGCACCGTGAAGGTGTAGTCCGCCATGCCGGCAAGCTTGCCTCCCGAGCCCCCGGTCAGAATGACGGTCTTCATCCTGTTCTTCTTTGCGACCTCGACAGCCTTCATGACATTCGCCGAATTGCCGCTCGTGCTGATGCCGATCACGACATCTCCCTCATGGCCGAGCGCCGCCAGCTGCTTCGAGAAGACCTGCGTGAAATCATAGTCGTTGCTGATGCTGGTGAGGATCGCGACATCGGTATTGAGCGCGATCGCCGGCAGGGGGGGGCGCTCCATCAGAAAGCGATTCACGAACTCGGCAGCGATATGCGAGGCGTCCGTGGCGCTTCCGCCGTTGCCGAAGATGAGCACTTTTCTGCCTTCCCGGAATGCCTGCGCGATGAGCTGGACGACTTCGACGATCTTGTCGGCGTTCTCCCTGGCGAACCTGACCTTGACCTCTGCGCTCTCTTCGAAAATTCTGACGATGGTTTCCTTCATGTGTTTCGTCTCCAAAAAAACAGACATTTATTATAGGGCAAGAGGTGCAAATGTCAAGGCAAAAACGGGAAGTCAAGGACGCTGCGCCTCTTCGTGCGGGCCCTTTGCAGGTGAGCGATGGGTTTTCAGAAAAAGGAGCTGATCGGGAATGCGGGATATCAGGGGAGGAGAAAATCGGCAAGCCGCCCGAATTCCACTACCGTCAGGGTCTCCGCGCGCCGTCCGAGGTCTATCCCTGTTTTTTCAATCACGCGGTCCATCTTTTCAACGGGAATCCCGAGGGGTTTGAGCGCGTTCCGCAGCGTCTTGCGCCGCTGGGAAAATGCTGCTTTGATCACGCGGACCAGAAAAGCCTCGTCCCGCACGGCTGCAGCAGGACGGTCTCGCACGGCAAGGGTAATGACGGCAGAATCGACGTCCGGCTTCGGCGTGAAAGCGCCCGGCGGCACCAGAAATTCGATCCGGGGTTCGGCATAGAGCTGAACCAGCACGGAAAGGAACCCGTACTCCTTGCCTCCCGGAGGAGCCGCAATCCGCTCGGCAACCTCCTTTTGCAGCATCAGGGTGAGGCTCGTGAACTTCATGCGATTCGCAAGCATTTGCTGGATGAGGGCCGTGGAAATATAATAAGGAAGGTTGGCAACGACCTTCCATCTGCCGGGAAGCGATTCATAACCAAACTCGAGCGCGTCGGCCTGGACGATCTCGACATGAGGGGCGTCCCTGAACTCCTGTCGCAGACCGGGAACCAGCCGTTCATCGAGCTCGAGGGCGACGACCTTCCGGGCGATCGCGGCCAGCTCTCTGGTCAGATGGCCAAGACCCGGGCCTATTTCGATGATCCCGTCCTCCGGCCCGACATGCGCGGCACTGACGATCTTTCCGAGATAGTGGGGATCACGCAGGAAGTTCTGGCCAAGTGACTTTTTTGCGCGGATGTGAGTGGTCATATTTGGAAGCTGGACACGGTATGGTCATGGATTCAGATATCAATAGCCACGGATGAGAAGCGAGAACCTTATTTACCGCGAGGAAATACAATGCCGGCGCATAACAGGAAATGCGTTCGATGTGCCTCCCCGTTGCTTCTGATCCGCTCATCCGAGACCTTCCGCCGTGCCAGTATTACACCTGTAGCCTTGGATCGAGCTTGTCGCGCAGGAAGTCTCCCAGTATGTTGAAGCTGATGACCGTGACGCTGATGGCAAGACCGGGAAAGAGGACCATCCAGGGGGCCGAATTGATGTAGGCCCGGTTGAGGCTGATCATGGATCCCCACGTGGGGGTCGGCGGTTGCACGCCAAGACCCAGGAACGAAAGCGACGCTTCAAGCAGGATGAATCCGCCTATGCGAAGGCTGCCTGCCACCAGCAGCAGGGGAAGGGCGTTCGGCAGGATGTGCCGGGAAAGGATCCGGGCCGGACCCGCACCGAGGGCCCTCGATGCTTCCACATACGTCTGCTCTTTCAAGGACAGTGTGATGCCGCGGACCAGGCGTGCAAAGCCCGCCCAGCCGACGAGGGTGATCGCGAGCATCGCGGAAAAGAGGCCGGGGGGGATGACGGCACTGATGCCGATCGCGAGGAGGAGGCTTGGAAATGCGAGAAAGACATCGAACACCTGCGACAGGACCGCATCGATCTTTCCGCTGAAATAGCCGGAGATCAATCCGAAAACGATGCCGATGGCCAGGGACGACACCGAGGCAATGATGCCGATGGCGAGGGAGATTCGGGATCCCGCGGCAATCCGGGAGAGGATGTCCCGGCCCTTGCCGTCGGTCCCGAGCAGATGGGCACGGCTGGGCGGCTGTTTCAGGCTGTCCAGGTCCATGGACAGCGGGTCATAAGGGACCAGCAGGGGGCCGATCGCGGCAATCAGCACCAGCATTGCGATCATGCAAAGGGCTACGAGCGCCGGAATGTTCTTGGTCACGTCCTTCCAGTGGAGTTCCTTCAGCACGTCAGCCCGCCTCCTTGATACGTATCCGCGGATCCAGCAGGCGGTAGGAGATGTCGACCAGAAGATTCATGCTCACGAACACGACGGCCCCGAACAGTACGACGCCCATGATAACCGGATAGTCGCGCTTCAGAATGCCGTCCAGGGCGTACCGGCCCAGTCCGTCCCACCCAAAAATGGTTTCCGTCAGCACAGCGCCGTTCAGGTAAGAGCCCAGGTCAAGGCCGATGAGCGTCACGATGGGGATCAGGGAATTCTTAAGCCCGTGCTTCAGGACGACCCTGGTCTCGGTCAACCCCTTGGCCCGCGCCGCAGCTATGTAAGGCTGCGCGAGCGACTCGAGCATGGACGACCGCGTTATCCGGGCGATGTACGATAATGAAAAGGTCCCGAGCGTTACTGCCGGAAGAATGAGATAAACCGGGTCTCCGTTCCCCATGCCGGACGGGGGCAGCCATCTGAGCTTGAAGGCGAAAAGCAGCATGAGAGCCAGGCCCAGCCAGAAGACCGGGATGGAGATGCCCCCGACGGACAGGAGGGTCATTGCGCGGTCCCACCAGGTGCCCTGTCTGACCGCCGAGAAGACCCCCATGCTGACTCCGAAGACCGATGCGAAGAGCATGGCGGCGAACGCGAGTTTCACCGTGTTCGGGAATTTTTGGAGCAGATCATCAGCGACTTTACGGTTCGTGTAGATCGACCTTCCTAGTTCCCCGGTCGCGATGTCTTTGAGGTAATTGAAATATTGAAGGGCAACCGGCCGGTCCTGGCCGAGCACGGCGCGGATGCGCGCAATGGTCTCAGGCGTTGCTCGTTCGCCAGCCATAATTGTTACGGGGTCGCCGGGCATTGAACGCATCAACAGGAACGTGATGACGGTGATGCCGAGGAGCGTGGGAATGAAGAGGAGCAGCCGTTTGAGAATATACATTTTCGAGGAATCTTACACAATCCGGGTAAAAACCGCAACACGGAAAAAGGGGTGGTTTCTTCGATTGTCATGCGGAAAGAAAACAGAATGACGAACGGCAGGCTGGTGACGTGAGAGAAATCGTCCCGCATCAGACACGCCCGACACGTCACGAATGGGGAAAGGCGGTTCGAGCAAGGCGAAAGCAGCCCCGGCAACCGCCAGAATGGTCAGTCCCGGAATGACATCTTCAGTTCGTAGATGCCCTCCTCGGCCCGTTTCTCGATGATGAACCCCATCTTCTCGAAGAGCTGGATCATCTGCCGGTTGTCGATCAGGACGGACGCAGCGAACCCGAGGAGGCCGCTCTTCCGGGCGAGGTAGGTCACATAGGTCAGCAACTCGGCGCCGATGCCCTTGCCCTGATGGTCGTCCCGCACGACAAATGCGACTTCGGCGGTGTGCGACGTCTCGTCTATCAGGTACTGGGCCATGCCGACGATCACTTCCTTCTCCTGCTCCTGCAGCACCGCCAGGATGACCATTTCCTTCGTATAGTCGATCACGACAAAGGGCTGCAGGCGTTCGTGGTGCATGTCGGTCCTGCTCGAGATGAAGCGCCGGTACATGGAATCATTCGACAGGGAATAGAAGAAATCCTTCAGCAGATGCTCGTCGGACATTTTCACGGGCCGCAGGAGCAGGCGCAGCCCGGTCTTCGTCGTGCGGTACGACTCGAGCTCGGAAGGGTAGACTCCTTTCGAACCCGGGATGAACGCCTGGTCACTGTAGATGAGCCTCCGCTCCTTGGCCTCGTCGATGAGCCCCTGGCGGAAGCGCGGGTCGGCGATCGCGATGAGCTCCATGGCCCGCTCCCGGATGTTCTTGCCATGGAGGTAGGCGATGCCGTACTCGGTCACGACGTAATGGATATCCCCCCGGGAGAGGGTTACGCCGGCGCCTTCCCGCAGGAACGGCACGATCCGCGACACTCTTCCCTCCTCGGCGGTCGCCTGCATGGCCAGGATCGTCTTGCCGCCCGGGGAGAGGATGGCGCCTCGCATGAAGTCCGCCTGGCCGCCTATGCCGCTGTAGAAGGTCCTGCCGATGGACTCGGCCGTGGCCTGGCCCGACAGGTCGATTTCCAGCGCGCTGTTGATCGCGGTCATGTTCTTCTGGCGCGCAAGAACCGTGGGGTTGTTGGTGTAATTCACGGGCCGGAACTCGATGGCCGGATTGTCATGGAGATACTCATACGTTTCCCTGGTCCCCATGCAGAAGGCCGCGACGGTCTTGCCCCGGTTCAGTTCCTTCAGGGAATTGTCGACCACGCGTCGCTGCATGAGATCCACAATGCCATCGGTCAAGAGCTCGGTATGCACGCCGAGATGCTCCTTGTTCCCCAGGTGGGCCAGGATCGCGTTCGGGATGCTGCCGTACCCGACCTGTATCGTGTCGCCGTCCTGCACGATGCGGGCGACATGGGTGCCGATCTTCTGGGCGATCTCGTCGGAGATCGTGTCGCGGAATTCGAGCAGCGGCTCGTCGTGGGGAATGATGAAATCCACATCCTTGATATTGATGAACGTTTCGCCCAGGACGCGCGGCATACGGGAGTTCACCTGGGCGATCACGAGGGAGGCGTTCTCCGTCGCGGCCTTCACGATGTCGACGCTGATGCCGAGGCTCATGAATCCATGGTCGTCGGGCAGCGAGGTCTGGATCAGGGCGACGTCCACGAGCACGAGCTTTTTCTGGAACAGCGCCGGCACCTGGGAGAGAAAGACGGGCGTATAATCCGCAAGACCCTGGTTGACGGCCTTCCGGGTGTTGTTGCCGATAAAAAAGGAGTTGTACCTGAAGATATCCTTGAATTTTGCATCGCCATAGGGAGCCACGCCCAGGGTCCATACCTGGAACAGCTCGGCGTCGAATAACGCCTTCGGGTGGGACTGAACATAATTGATAAGCGATTGGACCAGGTACTGGGGCTCGCCGCATCCCGTCCCGATGAAGATCCTGTTCCCGGGATGAATGGTCCTGAAGATCCGCTCCTCCACCGGAAATTTCTCAGGATACAAGGCACGCATCGCGCGCATCGACGCATGTCGCCTCTCTATATTATTCCCGGCCATCATGAATCCCCACCTCCTCACCCTCTAGTGTAGCACAGCAGGAAACGGGGCAAGCACCTAAAAAAGGCAAAGGGCGCCGCTTCTTCCCTGCTGCAGGGGCGGATTTTTTCACGGTTCCTCGAAAATACCCGGCGCGGTCCATTGACGGACCATCGTCATGACCTTCTCGAAGCGAAAACGCGAGGCCTTTGACGACCGGGACCAGGCCAAGAGCCGGCCTGCACGTGAGCATCTCCCGCCGCCGACACCGAATATGGCTTTTCCGGCAAGTTCGAAATACCCCCTTCTCTTCTTCCGCAGAGGGGAGGTCCCCTTCGCCTTTCCGATTTGACGTCATCCGCACTTGACCATCCCTGATTTCTCAACTACACTTACAGCATCATGCTCGACTCGCTTGTCAACCCCTCTTCCATCGCGGTCATCGGTGCATCCCAGGACTCACGCAAAGTCGGTCACGCCGTTCTGCAGAATCTCATCCGGTTCAATTTTCAGGGCAGGCTCTATCCCGTCAACCCGTCGGGCGGGAACATCCTGGGGCTGAAGGCTTATCCGAGCGTCGCCGCGATCTCCGGACCGGTCGACCTCGCGATCATCGCGATCCCCGCGGCGTTCGTTCCCAATTCCCTCAGGGACTGCGCGGCCGCCGGGATCCGTTCCTCAATTGTTATAAGCGCCGGTTTCAAGGAAGCGGGCAAGGAGGGGACGCTCCTTGAAGAGGATCTCAAGAAGATCAGCAGGGAGCGGAAGATCCGGATCCTCGGACCAAATTGCCTCGGGCTGATCAATACGGCGAACAGCATGAACGCCACCTTTGCAGCGGACATGCTCCCCCGAGGCAGGATCGCCTTCTTCTCGCAGTCAGGCGCCATGGGCATCGCTATCATGGACTGGGCCATCGGGAACGGGGTCGGGTTCTCCAAATTCGTCAGCCTTGGCAACAAGGCGGACCTGTCGGAGATCGACTTCATCGAGTACTTCATGGACGATCCCGAGACGAACCTCATCCTGGGCTATATCGAGGATGTGGTGGAAGGCAAGCGGTTCATGGAGGTAGCGCTCAAGGCAACGAAGCTTAAGCCGATCATCCTCCTGAAGTCGGGAGGCACCGAGGCGGGGGCGCGGGCGGCATCGTCGCACACCGGCGCCCTTGCCGGCTCCGATGTCGCCTTCAATGCGGCATTCCGCCAGACCGGGATCATGCGGGCCCAGGGAGTACAGGACCTGTTCGACACGGCCCTCGCCTTTTCCGAGGGCAAGATCCCGGCGGGCAACGGCCTGCTTGTGGTAACCAACGCAGGCGGCCCCGGCATCATCGCCGCGGACACCGCAGAGAAGCTCGGCGTCGATCTGCCGCACATGACCCGGGAAAGCATTATGGCCATGGCAAGAAAGCTTCCGCCCAACGCCACCGTCTTTAACCCCGTCGACGTGATCGGCGACGCCACCTCGGACCGGTATGCGGCCGTGCTGGAGCAGGCGACCCGCGATCCGAACGTGGACGGCATCCTGGTCATCCTGACGCCCCAGGCCATGACGGACATCGAACGGACAGCCGATGTGGTGATCGCGGCCGCGAGATCGACCGAAAAGCCCGTGATCACCTCCTTCATGGGCGAGAAGCGGGTGCGGCCGGCGATCGAGCGGCTGAAGGCAGCTTCGCTTCCGAACTTTTCCTACCCCGAGCTTGCCGTGAAGGCCTTCAAGCGTCTGGCCGATCAGCAGGCGTGGATGAATGTCGTTCCGGAAGAGCTCAGCACCTGCTGGTACAATTTCGATGCCGCGGCGGAAGCGGTCGCGTCGATCCTGCGGTCCGGGATCTACCAAGTGGGCGAAGAGGAAGCCATGCAGATCCTCACCTTCTACGGCTTCCAGTTTCCCCGCCACGCCCTCGTAAAGACTTCGGCCGAGGCCGCCCGGGTCGCCGCGAAGATCGGCTTCCCCGTCGTGATGAAGATATCGTCGCCGGACATCCTGCACAAGACCGACGTGGGCGGCGTGCGCGTCAATATCAGGACCGGACAGGAGGCGGAAGAGGCCTTCACCGAGATCACGACGAACGCCCGGCGTCTCATGCGCGACGCCTTCATCAAGGGCGTGATGGTGTCCGAGATGGTGCAGGGGGGCAGGGAGGTGATCCTGGGCGTCACCTTCGACCGCACCTTCGGTCACATGATCATGTTCGGACTGGGCGGCATCTATGTGGAGGTCCTGAAGGACGTTTCCTTCCGCATCGTGCCGGTCGCCCGGCGCGACGCCGTGGCCATGGTGAACGAGATAAGGACAAGCGGCCTGCTGCGGGGGGCACGGGGTGAGAAGCCGGCGGATATCAATGCCATCGCGAACAACATCGTGCACCTGTCCTGCCTCATTTCCGATTTCCCCGAGATCCAGGAGCTGGACGTCAATCCGCTTCTGGTGGGGGAGCGGGGCGCCGTTGCCCTCGATGCACGGATCGTGTTCAGGCAGCCGGAAAAGTGACAGCATCAGCATTAAAGAGAAAAAGCGCTTTCGACGTCATCCGTCGATCGTCACTCTTGATAATCCGAGGAGGCTCTTCATGGTTCCTATTCTCATCGCATCCACAGCGGGTTACGCCGGCCGTACCTTTGTCGCGCTCGGGGTCGCGCTCAAACTGATCGAGCAGGGCTATCGGATCGGTTACATCAAGCCCCTGGGGAAAACACCGGTCAAGATGGGCAAGGAGGTCTACGATGCAACGGCGCTCTTCATGCGGCAATCGCTGGAGCTGGCTGAGCCGATAGAGGTCATCTCTCCCTTTGTCGAGACCTACGAGAACCTGACGCTGCTTCTGCAGGGGCAGCTCAAGGACGTGAACAAGCAGGTCCTGTCCGCCTATGGGACCCTGAAAAAAAAGGACTTCATCATCATCGGCGGCGCCGGCGACTTTTTCGATGGCTCGCTGCTCGGCCTCGACACGGTCTCGCTCGCCGAGGCCCTCAAAGCACGGGTCCTCGTGGTCGAAGCGTGGCGCGGGGACATCTCGGCCGACGCCCTCTTCGGAGCGCGCACCCTGCTCGGGAACCGGTTCCTGGGCGGAGTGCTGAACAAGGTGCCGGCAACGATGATGGACCACATCAAGACGACCGTGCGGCCGTTCCTGGAGCAAAAGGGAGTGCCTGTCTTCGGAGTGTTCCCCCGGGACAAGTTCCTGGAATCCGTGACCGTTGCCGAGCTGAATGAGACACTGAGCGGCAAGGTCCTCTGCTGCGAGGACCGGCTGCAGGAATTCGTCGAGAACTTCCTGATCGGGGCGATGGATGTCGACAGCGCGCTGAACTATTTCCGGAGAACGCCGAACAAGGCCGTCATCACCGGTGCGCACCGGTCAGACATCCAGCTCGCGGCGCTGGAGACGTCGACGAAGTGCATCATCCTGACGGGAGGGCTCCAGACCAATGAGGTCGTTCTCGGGAAGGCGCAGTCGCGCGGGGTGCCCATCCTGTCCGTTCCGGACGATACCTTCAGCGCCATCAACAAGATCGAGCACCGCATGGGCAAGAGCAGCATCCTGGACGCCAAGAAGATCGGGCGCACCCGGGAGCTGATCGCCTCAGGTTTCGACATGTTCGGATTCCTCCGGAAGCTGGACAAGGTGTGATGCGGCATCATCGTACGCAGGAGGTGACCCATGCCTGAAAGAACGATCATTATCATCGGGGGAGGGATCGCGGGCCTCTCTGCGGGCTGTTACGGCCAGATGAACGGATTCCGCACGCATATCTTCGAGATGCACAAGAAGAAGCCGGGCGGGCTCTGCACCGCCTGGAAGCGGCAGGGATATACGGTGGACGGGTGCATCCACTGGCTGGTCGGCTCCGGTCCGCAATCCGGCTTTTACCGGATCTGGCAGGACCTCGGTGCGCTCGAGGGCACGGCCTTCGTCGATTACGACGAGTACGCGCGGTACGAAGGAGCGGATGGAAAAACATTCATTGTCTCGACCAACATCGACAGGCTGGAGCAGCACCTGCGGGAAATCGCTCCGGAGGACGGCGGCGTCATCGACGAGTTCATCACCGCCGTTCGCAGGTGCACCCGGATGGAACCGCCGCTGAAAAAGGCCCCCGAGGTATCGAACCTCTTCGACCTCCTGAAGCTGGTTGTCACAAAATTCCCGCTTCTGCGTATGCTCTGGAAATGGAACCGGATCTCCCTCAGGGAGTTCGGGGAGCGGTTCAGGGACCCGCTGGTGCGGAAAGCGTTTTCGCAGCTCTTTCAACCGGACTTCCCCATGTCCTTCATGCTCATGACCCTTGCCTTGATGCACAACAGGGCGGCGGGGTACCCGCTCGGAGGGTCGCTCGAGTTCGCCCGGTCCATCGAGAAGCGCTATCTCACGCTGGGGGGCGAGATCCAGTACAAGGCAAAAGCGGCGAAGATCCTGACCGAGAACGGCCGCGCCGTGGGCATCCGGCTCGAGGACGGTTCGGAGCATCGCGCGGACTACGTGATTTCGGCGGCCGACGGCCACGCGACCATCTTTGAAATGCTCGAAGGGAAGTACCTGGACGACGTGATCAGGGGCTACTATGAGAAGCTGATCCCCTTCCCGCCCCTCGTGTACATCGCGCTGGGCGTGAACAGGACCTTTCCCGATATCCCTCCGTCAACAAGCTTCGCCCTGGAACTCACGAGGCCCTTCATGGTCGGCGGCGTGGAGCACGAGTTCATTCCTGTGCATATCTACAATTACGATCCCGTGCTGGCACCCGAGGGCAAGACCCTGCTGGTCGTGATGCTGCGGACCGACTTTGAGTATTGGAGAAGTCTCCGTGAGCATGACGACCGCTATAAAGCCGAGAAGGAAAAGGTTGCTGACGGGATCATCGCGATCCTCGACAGGCGGTTTCCCGGCCTGGCCGGCCAGGTCGAGATGCGGGATGTGGCATCACCGACGACCTTCGTCCGGTACACGGGGAACTGGAGGGGCAGTTTCGAGGGCTGGCAGGTGACCCCCCGGACCTGGTTCTTCGGAAAGCCCATGCGGAAGACCCTGCCGGGGCTGGACAATTTCTACATGGCCGGACATTGGGTGGAGCCCGGAGGCGGACTGCCCTCGGCCGCGATGTCAGGCCGGAACGTGATCCAGATTATCTGCAAAAAGGAAAAAGTGCGCTTTGCGGTCAGCTCCTGATGCACGATTGAAGCACAATGGCCGGGTTTCCTCAATCGCCGCCCTATTCATCAGGATGATACTGTGTGCAGATTCTCGCCTTGCCCTTCCCTGAAATCCTGCACACGCTCAGGATGAATGCTTGCGGGAGCAATTCATCCGCCTGTCCGGATTGCTGCAAAGTCCTCAGCTCCTCATCCCGTCTTGACACCCGATTCCTTTAATGATAGGGTTGTCCATGCTTGTCTACCTGAACGGCAACCTTGTTCCGAAAGAGGATGCGAGGGTGTCCGTCTTCGACCACGGCTACCTCTACGGCGACGGCATCTACGAGACCCTGCGGGCGTACGACGGGATGCTCTTCCTCGCGGACAAGCACCTGCTGCGGCTGAAAAGCTCCGCCGATGCCATCTCCCTCAACCTTCCCCTTCCTCTGGAGCATATCGGCAAGGCGCTGCTGGACACCATCAGTGCGAACAAGCTGGGCGATGCTTACGTCCGCATTCAGGTTTCCCGGGGGACCGGAGAGATCGGGCTTGACCCCGCCCTCTGCCCGGCCCCGACCATGGTGATCATCGCGAAGCCGTTCACGGCGTATCCGGCTGGCTACTATGAACGCGGAGTCTCCGTAGCGATAGTGAAGACGCGCCGCAATCATCCGCTCGCCCTTAACCCCTCGATCAAGGGGACGAACTTCCTGAACAACATCCTTGCCAAGATCGAATCGATCCGTGCGGGAGCATACGAAGCGATCATGCTGAACTGGGAAGGCTATGTCGCGGAGGGCACGATCAGCAACATCTTCCTGGTGAAGGCCGGAGTTCTCTACACACCCCACCTCCGGACCGGCATCCTGGAAGGCGTCACGCGGGGGCTTTTGCTGGAGCTTGCCGGCAAGGAATCGATCGAGACGAGGGAGGCGCCGATCCTCCCCCGGGACCTCTACGAAGCAGACGAATGTTTCATTACGAACACGACGATCGAGGTCATGCCGGTCTCTACGGTCGATGGCCGGCCCGTGGGGAAGGGGACGCCTGGCCCGGTTACGTCGGTCCTGCGGAGGGCCTATCAAGACGAGGTGCGTCGATGTTTGAAGACGAAATCCAGCTAGCCCAGCTCATCGATCATACGGTCGTCGGGCCGGAAACGACGATCGACGATGTCGCCCGGGCCTGCAAGGACGCGAAGCGATACGGATTCGCCTGCGTTGTCGTGAGCAGCTGCCACGTTTCCCGGGCCCGCGAATGGCTGTCCAACAGCCTGATCAAGGTCTGCAGCGTGGTCGGCTTTCCCCACGGAGCAAGCACGACGACCGTAAAGATCGTCGAGGCCATGGAAGCGATGAAGAACGGGGCCTCCGAGCTCGATATCGTGGTCAACGTGGGTATGGTGAAGTCGGGGAAATACGATTTCGTGGAGATCGACGTCAAGAACGTTATCGCCATGACGCCGCAAAAAGTGCACAAGGTCATCATCGAGACCGGCAGCCTCACCTCCGACGAGATCGTTCGCGTCTCCAAAATAGCCGCAAAGGCCGGAGCCGAGTTCGTCAAGACTTCGACCGGTTACGGCTCCCGGGGTGCAAGCGTCGAGGACCTCCGCCTCATCCGTGAGGCCGTCGGCTCCCAGTGCCGCATCAAGGCATCGGGCGGGATCCGCGACCTTGCCGCTGTCTCCGCGCTCATTGAGGCCGGAGCGGAACGCATCGGGACCAGCGCGGGGCCGGCGATCATGGAGGAGTATTTGAAAAGCAGAAAGTAGTTTCACGTGACAGGAGACCCTTCTGCGAACCAGCGCCCTCGGCGTTCTCCGCTCATTCTGAACTGCACTCGAACACCGCGGAATGCCCGCCCGGTGGTCATCTTCCTATTCCCTTGTCCCCGTCACCGACAGCGATGTTCATTGTTAGCCACACTGACAGACACAGTTCTTGCCCGGGATCGGACCGGATGACTTTTCCTGAGACAGGTCCTGCTCATCCCAGCTCATGATCCGCGCTACGCTCAAGGCCATCAGGACCGCGATGCCGGTCATAATAGGCCAAGCCCACCCCATCGTCCATTCGAGGATATCTACCGGTTTCATGATCGATCACTTCCTTTTGACGATTCTCCGCTTCAATTTAAACTTCACTAACGAGCTTTATTTATTCTTGCCTCCCTTGGTTTCCCCCTCGATTCGACAAGCTCCTGGAACCGCATTGCCATTTCGGGTCCGTCCTCGTGTTTAAAGAACACGAAGGCCCTCTCCCATTTTTGCGAGAGGATCTTTTCCAACCATTGCGACATATCAGCATCCGCGTAATCGGAACGGCGCAGGCGCAGGTACCCCCATGGCGCAGTGCTGATAATTTCCTGGATCGGGTTCTCGTCAGTATCCTCGATGCACCAGCTGCATCCTTTTTCACGAAGGAGGTCCAGAGTTTCAGCATCGAGCCAGGTCGGGCTGCGGAAATCGAATGCGCAGGCCGTGTTGTCAGGAATCAGAGGGAGAAAGTCTGCCAGCGCAGGCCGGTCCTCACGAAAACTCTTAGGAAACTGAAACAGGATCGGCCCCAGCTTTTTGTCCAGAATTGACAGCGACCTGAAGAGGTACCCGGTCTGCTCGAACACATTCCGGAGCTGTTTCATATGCGTTATGACCTGGGGCGCTTTGAGCGCGAACACAAAATCATCGGGGACCTGTTCCGCCCAGGACGTCAGTACGCTCTCTTTGGGCATGTGATAAAAGGTGTTATTGATCTCAACCGTGTTGAGGCGTTCGGCATAGAAGCGAAGCATGTCCTTGGGCGAGATCTTTTCAGGATAGAATTTCCCATTCCATTCCTTATGCGCGAACCCGCTTGTACCGACGTGGATTTTCATGATCTACCTCCTCATACATTCGTAAAAACAAAGCCCTGCACCTTGATGTCCTGAAGAACGCCAAGAAAAGACAATACGCATGAAACCACGGGTCCGCTTCGCGGACACACCGAGAAACATAAACACCGATTTGAATCCTGAACCTAAAAAATAGTATTTACCCGTGTGCGGCGAAGCCGCCTGTGGTTAAGGTCCTCCCCCGTCGCCTATCAGTGGTTTCTCGCTCACTACTTCGCGGGCGGCTTTGTCCTCGCGCAGCCGCAGGAAAACGGGCTGCCTCATGACATCGTCTTCAGTCCAGCCGGACAAACCAACCTCACAGACCAGCTCCGGCCTGACCCAGGTAACGCGGGCATTGGTCTCCGGAGTCACCTTAAAAGGACATTCTTTTTGGATCAGGGGCGCCAATTGTTCGTGGATATCCTTTAGATCTCTCTCCGAGAACCCGCCTCCGACGTGACCGATGTACATCAATTCGTCCCCATCGAAGAGGCCCAGCACAAGTGCGCCGAAATGTTTTCTCCCACCGCCCGGTTCCGTGAAACCAGCGATCACGCCCTCCTGGGTGAGCCGTGTTTTCACTTTCAGCCACTGCCGGCTTCTTCTGCCCGCGTCGTACAGGCTTTGAGCCTGCTTGGCGATGATCCCTTCCAGGCCCTTTTCCCTGACGACGTTGTAAAACAAGACGCCCTCTTTCCCGATGTGATCGCTGAACCGTATTTTTGGGGAAGAGGGGAGAATTCTTTTCAAGAGTTCTTTCCTCCTGAGCAGGGGCAGGCCGGTCATATCATGTCCCTGGAAGTGGAGGAGGTCGAAAACGTGGTAGAGCAAATGACCGCTTCCGAGGTCCTGGTAATGTTGCAGCATCTGAAAATCAGGCCTGCCCTGATCGTCCACCACGACGATTTCGCCGTCCAGCACAGCGTTAGATCCGAATTTTCGAAGCGCCGCCACGATAGGAGAGAATTTCTTGTTGAACGAGATTCCATTTCGCGAATAGAGGGAAACGCCGTCGTCCCGGACTTCGGCTAAGGCGCGGTATCCGTCCCATTTCACTTCAAAGATCCAGTCCGGATGATCAAAGGGTGACTCGGCCACGGTCGCGAGCATCGGTCGTACAGCCTTTCGCATCGGCCTGATCGGCGCGTCCTTCAGGTCCTCGCTTTCCAGTGCTTCGTGCACACGGATCTGGATTGATTTTTTTTGCTTGAACGATTTAGCCGTGTTGGTCTCGAGCATCTCCTCCAGCGTCTTATGGGACACTACGGAGCGGTTCTCCTTAAGAATATCTTCCTTGGCAGAGTCCCGATCTTTTTTCTTCAAGAGCAGCCACGACTTTCCGTCCCTGCCCATCTTTACCAGCGCGAATTCACCGTGAAGTTTTTCCCCTTCGAGTATGAACTTTATATCTCCATTTTTAAATCCCTCCAGAAGGAGCTTCTCGCTTTCGTCCTTGTCGTTCGTGGCGGGGTGATGATAATAGCCCTTGTCCCAGATGATGACGCTTCCTGCACCGTAATTGTGCTCCGGGATAACGCCCTCGAAATCCCTGTAATCGAGGGGGTGGTCTTCAACCAAGACAGCCAGGCGTTTCAAGGAAGGGTCAAGCGATGGACCTTTCGGCACGGCCCAGCTTTTCAGCACCCCTTCCAACTCCAGCCTGAGATCATAATGAAGGGCCCGTGCCGCGTGCTTATGAATGACGAACTTGAGGCGGCCCCCCTCATGTTGAAGGCCCGGTTTCGGTTCGGGTGTTTTCTCGAATTCCCGTTTGGATGCGTATTCCTTTAATCCCCTTTCCATGTCTCGTCGCTTACCTCTG
This sequence comes from Nitrospirota bacterium, assembly GCA_035516965.1. Classification (NCBI taxonomy): domain Bacteria; kingdom Pseudomonadati; phylum Nitrospirota; species Nitrospirota bacterium. Next base: position 30,254 of record DATIZR010000093.1, on the reverse strand, counting down.
TGCTCTCCTCGCCTTCGCGTGAGACGACTTTTGGATCCCGCTTTTGTTCTGGCCTTTATAGATGAGGCAGTTTCTGTTCTTTCACGAGCACCTCTTGAAAAAGGTCTCCCTTTTCTTCCGCCCTGCGAACAGCTTCCGAATGCATGACCTGCAGCCTTTCCGGGTCGCCAAGCCCGGCCAGATTCTCAAGTTCCTCCCATTCGAGCGGAAACGAAACATACGGTTTTTCCCGGGCGCGCAGGGAATAAACACAGATCATCGTTTTCGAAGCGTCATTCTGGGACCAGTTGATGAATATCTTTGCTTTCCGCTCCTGCTTCGCCATTTTTGCGGTCACCAGGTCCGGATAATGTTTCTGCATGATTTCTGCAACGGCTTTTGAAAATGTCTTCGTATCTTCAAAGGTCGTCTCCTTGCGGTTCAAGGGGACAAATACATGGAGCCCCTTTTGCCCCGAGGTTTTTGCATAGCCAACAAGCCCCATGCGGGAGAGCAGGTCCCGAAGGATGAGCGCCACTCGGGCACAATCGAGAATGTTCGCCGGCTCGCCGGGATCGAGGTCGAAGACCATGGAATCGGGCGTCTGAGACGATCCGGTCCTGGCCAGGGGCACATGGAGTTCGAGAGACGCAAGGTTCTCGGCCCAGATCAGCGTTTCCAGGTCGTTGACCATGCAGACCGTCATCGGTTCTCCGCCTTCCTGGGGGACCTCCGCCGTTTTCACCCAGGCCGGATGGTGAGAAGGACAACGCTTCTCGAAAAAGAAATCCCTTTCCACCCCCTCGGGATAGCGTTTTAATGTCAGTGCCCGGTCTTTCAAATGGGGCAGGATGAACGGGGCAATCCCGCGATAGTATTCCAGGATGCGGGCCTTCGTGAAACCATAAGAGGGATAGAGGTCCTTTTCAAGGTTCGATAAAGGGAGTCTCCTCCCTTCCATTTCGACAAATGTTCTGCTCACCTGTTCTCCTTCACTTTCCTCATGCTCTCCTCCAGCGCAGCGACCAGATCGGCCGGACCCTCTCCCTCTTCTTCCGCCACTGCAGGAGCCTCGACCGGGGCCTTCTCTTTTGCCTTCGCTTCCAGGAGAGCCACGAGCTTTTTGCGGCGCTCGTCCGCATATTTCCCCGGATCAAAGTCTTCGATCATCTGCTCAATGCTTTTTTGCATTCTGCTTTCCTCTTCGGCCTCGATCTTTCCTTTCTTCGGTGAAATGTCTTCATCGGGAAGTATTTCGTCGCTGTAATGAAGTGTGGTCAGGGCCAGCGCTCCCTCTTTGCTCGTCACCGCCACCAGATACTCGCGTTCAGCCAGCACGAACTTCGCGAGCCCGGCCTTGTTTGTCCGGTGCATCACCTCGACCAGCAGCTGATAGGCTTTTTCGCCCCCTTTCGAAGGAACGAGGTAGTAAGGGTGATCATAATAGATCGGGTCTACTTCCTTCATATCGATGAACTCGAGGATCTCGATCGTGCGGCTCCGTTCCGGGGACACGGATTCCAGCTCCTCGTCCGTCATCAGTATGTATTTGTCGGGCACGATCTCGTATCCCCTGATGATCTCATCCGCGGGGACCATTGCTCCCTCTTTCGGACAGAACATTCTTCGCGACAGAGGAGAGTAATCCTTGCTGTGGAGCAGGTGAAAGGAGATATGGCCGGGCCTTATGGCCGTAACCAGGCGTACCGGTATGGCCACCAGGCTGAAACTGATCGTCCCGCTCCATATTCCCTGAACTGCCATGTCATTCTCCTGCTTGACGTCTAAACGGTAACCACAGAGACCATCGAGAATTTCGAGATCGATTTATTTTTAAGGATTCCTCATTCTCTGTCTCCTCTGGGGTTAGAAGCTTTCCTATCAGGCGGCTTTTTTCAGACTCGCTTCAAGTGCCTGAAGCAGCTGGTCTGATTCTGTTGGTTTCAGTCTCCTGGGGGTCAGGAGCGTAACGTCTTCCCCGCGGGCTTTTTTCTCGATCATATCCTGCAGCTTCTTCTGATGCTCGTTTTCGAACTTCTGCGGCTCGAAAGGAGCGGTCAACTTGTCGATCAGTTCGCTCCCGATCTTCAGTTCTTTCTCCGACAGGGGAGCTTGCTGCAAGGCAAGCGATGCCACCGGTACCACTTCGTCGGCATGCCGCAGCGTATTCAGACGAAGACCTTTTCCGCTCGCCTGCAAGGCCCCGAGATAGGACCGCTTTCTCATGGTCCACGTGCAGATGCCTTCCACCCCCATCTCTTTTAAGGCCCTGACAAGCGCGCTGTATCCTTTTCCCTGAATGTTCGTACTATCCGGCTCCAGGTAGTAGACACGGTCAACGAAGAGCGGGTCGATCTGTTCGGTTTTGACGAATTCATGGACCTCGATCATCCGGCTGCCTTCCGGAGCCGATCGTTCGAGCTCCTCCGGATCGACGATGATATATTTCCCGTCCTCTACTTCAAACCCTTTGGCTTGCTCTTCCGCGGACACCGGCAGTTTTTCATAGGCACAGATCATCTGCTGGCGCAACCGTGCCTGATCCCGGCTGTGCAGGAGGTGAAACTGGATCCGCTCTTCCCTGACCGCGGTGTGCAGCTTCACGGGCACGTCCGAATCCCCAAAATGAATGAATCCCTTCCAGATCGTTCCTCCGGCCATTAAAAATCCTCCCATCTTCTCTTATCCGTGTAATCCCGAGCAGGCGAAATGGGACAATTCAAATCCTTTATTTATAGGGTACCACCGGCTTGTGCAGTCGTCAACGCCACCCGTTGGCGGGAAACTGCGATTATTGATACGAAGGTTGCAGGAGGGGGGCTACAACGGCGTCTTAGGATTTGCCTGCCGCATGTTCCGCTTTCAGTTCCTTCGCAATGACGGTCAGCGCAACGCCGCCGAGAACCAGCATTGAGGCGATCACCAGCCGAAGTGTAACGACCTCTGCCAGGAAGATGACCCCTCCGAACGCGGCGAGGACCGGCACCGAGAGCTGGACTGTTGCGGCACGGGTCGAGGACAGGCCCTGCAGAGCCGCGTACCAGATGACGTACCCGATCCCCGAGGCAAGCGACCCGGACAGGATTGCGAGCAGAATGCCCCTCGGCTCGGCATGGAGGCCTTGAACGCTGGCCGTCCAGACCACGAGAGCGAACGGCACGGCTCTGATGAAGTTTCCCGCTGTGCGGGAAGCCGGGTCTTTTGCCCCGCGGCCCCGCAACGAATAGAGGCCCCAGGCCATGCCGGCCACTGCCATGAGGAGGGAGCCGCCGGGCGAAGGCGCAGCTATCCCGGGGAAGACGAGGTAGATCAGGCCCGCGAGTGCGATCACCAGGCCCGCCCATTGCAAAACGTGAGGCCGCTCGCCGCTCCGCAGACCGGAAATGATCATCGTGGCCTGGACGGCACCGAAGAGAATGAGAGAACCGGTCCCCGCGCTCAGGCTGAGGTAGGCAAAGGAAAACGCGACGGCGTACAGAAAGAGCTGAAAACCAGAGGACCAAGTACCGGCAGTCAGAGCATGATAGCCGCGCAGAAAGAGCGTAAGCATCGCGAGGGTAACTGCCCCGGAAGCAAGTCGGATGGCGGTGAAGCTGGCAGCATCGACCGTATGTGCTCCGAGAGCCATGCGACAGAGCACGGAGTTGGTGGCGAATGCTGTCATGGCGACCGCGGTCAGGAGCCAGGTCCGTGCCTGTCCCTTCTGTTCATCCAAGTGCCGCCTCCTTTCCCGGTCCTGCCGATGCTGTCTTGGGGTTCAGATTCAATATAATTATAGACAATTATTGGCAGCCTTTTTCCGGATGCAGTAGCTCCCATCTCCGACTCTCCTTGCCCTTTATTTGTATATAATGGAAAACAGGGAGATGAGCTGTTCATTTATCCGTGATACAAGATCAGGATCGGCGGCTGCAGACAGGCGGAGGGGCAGAAGAACTACTATCAAGATTTCGATGTTGTTGAGGTCCGGCAGACATTCTCCCTGCCGGGATGGATCGAAAAGCTCGAGAAGTGCCATGCAAACGCTTCCCGGCATGATCAAGCAAAAAAAGGGCGTATGTCCTTTTCAATACCCTTGATATGCTGTATGATGCCAGGCAGTTTCAGAAATCAGCGCATGTACATGACCGAGGAAGTGTATCGCTATTTTTAGGGAAAGGAACGCAAATGACCGTTTCCTCATTGAATGAGGAAAAACCCTTCTGGCAGCAATCCATTCCCGAGCTCTCGAAACAGCTGAACGCGACCTTGGCAGGGCTCACGAACAGCGAGGCAACGGACCGGATGAAGCAGTTCGGCCCGAACATGCTGCGGCCGCCGCGGAAACGCGCCCTGCTCCTTCAGTTCCTCGCCAGGTTCAAAAACCCCCTCGTCATCATCCTGCTCATCGCCAGCGCCGTCTCTGCGTTCACCGGCGATGTGACCAGCTTCCTGATCATCGGCTCCATCGTGGTCATGAGCGTGACCCTGGATTTCATCCAGGAGCATCGCGCAGGCAAGGCTGCGGAAGCACTTCGTCAGTCAGTGGCGATCCGCGTCCAGGCGCTGCGCGACCGGAAGAGCATTGAAATCCCCGCCGCAGCACTCGTGCCAGGGGATGTGGTTCTTCTTTCCGCAGGCGATCTGATACCCGGCGACGGACGAGTGCTTGTTGCTCAGGATTTCTTTGTGAAACAGGCGCTCCTGACCGGTGAACCCTATCCTGTTGAAAAGTTCCCGCGTGACCTGCCCGACGCGGGGCAGGATATGGCGGCCGCAGTGAACTCCGTTTTCATGGGCACGTCCGTGTTGAGCGGCTCTGCCACGGTGCTCATTTGCCGCACGGGGCCGAACACTGCCCTGGGCGAGATCTCGGATACGCTCACCGCCAAGGCGCCTCCCACCTCTTTTGAGCAGGGCACGCAGCGCTTCGGACTCCTGATCATGCGGTTTACGATCCTGCTCGTTCTCTTTGTGGTCCTGGCCAATGCCTTTTTCCGCCGGCCCTGGCTCGAATCCTTCCTCTTTGCCGTGGCTCTTGCGGTGGGACTCACGCCCGAGCTTCTGCCCATGATCGTTTCCGTGACCCTGGCACGGGGCGCCATGCGCATGGCAAAGAAAAAGGTGATCGTCAAAAGGCTCGAATCCATCCATAACCTGGGGAGCATGGATGTGCTGTGCACGGACAAGACCGGCACGCTCACCGAGGCCCGCATCCATCTTGAGCGCCACGTGGACGCTCTCGGCCGGGACAGCAGCCGCGTTCTCGAGCTCGCCTATCTGAACAGCTTCTTTGAATCCGGGCTGCGGAGCCCGATGGATGACGCCATTCTCGAGCACAAGGAGATAGACGTCGCAGCCTGGAAGAAGATCGACGAGGTCCCCTTCGATTTCGAGCGCCGCCGGGTCTCCGTGATCATTGACAACGGCAGGGACAGGCTCCTCGTTGTAAAAGGGGCACCTGACGATATCCTGGGCTTCTGCATCCACTGCGAGGAGCAGGAGGCAGAGTATCCCACGCCAATGGACGAAGCCTCGCTGGCCCGGGTCCGGGCGCTCCACGAGACGTTCGCCCGTGACGGGTTCCGGGTGCTCGGCGTCGCCTGGAAAAGGGTGGCGCAGACAGAACATCACGCCGTAGTGAATGATGAAACGGAACTGGTCTTTGCCGGTTTCGCAGCCTTTCTCGACCCGCCGAAACAAAGCGCCCAGGCGGCCCTGGCCAAACTGACGAACGCGGGGGTGGCGGTCAAGGTCGTGACCGGAGACAACGAACTCGTAACCCGTCATATCTGCGAGAAGCTCGGCCTGCCCATCATCGGCATATTGACCGGTGCTGAAATGCAGGGCATGGACGATCAGGCGCTCGCGGCCTGCGTGGAGAATGTGAACCTCTTCTGCAGGGTCAACCCCTCGCAAAAGAACCGGGTCATCCTTGCCTTGAAGCAGCGGGGCAGGGTGGTCGGGTATCTGGGCGACGGCATCAATGACGCTCCCTCGCTCCATTCAGCGGACATCGGCATTTCCGTGGACAGCGCCGTGGACGTGGCAAAGAGCGCGGCGGAGATGATCCTTTTGGAACAGGACCTGAACGTGCTCCACGAAGGGGTCATGGAAGGCAGGCGCACCTTCGGCAATATCATGAAATACATCATGATGGGAACGAGCTCCAATTTCGGGAACATGTTCAGCATGGCTGGAGCGACGCTCTTCCTGCCCTTTCTTCCCATGCTGCCGGTGCAGATCCTCTTGAACAATCTCCTCTACGACGTTTCGGAGATCCCCATCCCCCTCGACAGCGTCGACGAAGAATATCTCTCCCAACCCCGGCATTGGAACATGAATTTCATCCGCAACTTCATGCTCTCCGTGGGGCCGGTGAGCTCGGCTTTCGACTTCCTGACCTTTTTCATCATGCTGAGCGTGTTCCATGCCGGAGAGCAGCTTTTTCATACCGGCTGGTTCATCGAGTCAATGGCAACGCAGGTGCTCGTCATCTTCATCATCCGCACCCGGCGTAATCCGTTCAAAAGCCGTCCCAACGTCTGGCTTGCGCTCTGTTCTCTTTCGGTCGTGTGCCTTGCCGTGGCCCTTCCGTTCACACCGCTTGGCACGTACCTCGGGTTCGTCCCGCCGCCTTTATCGTTCTTTGCGATCCTGGCAGGCCTGGTGCTTTTCTATCTTTTTGCGGTAGAAGGGATCAAGCAGTGGTTTTTCCGCAGCTTTGCAGATAGGTGAGATGCGTACTCCGAACTTAACTCACCCCGTCACGCTGTCGCATCTTTGTCATCCCGTCGGTTTCAATTGCCATAACCCGTTATACTCATACCTATGAGACGGATCCTGCACATGGACATGGATGCCTTCTTTGCCGCGGTCGAGCAGAAGCGGCGGCCCGAGCTTGCTGGCAAACCGGTCATCGTGGGCGGCGCAGGCGACCCGACGAGGCGGGGAGTGGTCTCCACGGCCTCCTACGAGGCGCGAAAGTACGGGATCCATTCAGCGATGCCGCTCCGGACAGCGTATAAGCTCTGCCCGGAAGGCGTGTTCCTGGCCGTGGATTACACCGAGTATTCCCGGGTATCCGGGATCGTCAAGAACGTGCTGCGCGAATTCAGTCCTGTCATGGAGGACATGGGCATCGACGAGGCGTTCCTGGACATCTCGGACAGCCCGCGATCGTCCGAGAATATCGGGATGGACATCAAGCAGCGGATCCGGCAGGCAACAGGCCTTACCTGTTCCGTCGGCATCGCGCCCAACAAGCTGCTCGCCAAGATCGCCTCGGATATGCAGAAGCCTGACGGGCTCACGATCATCGTTGAAAGCGATATCGCAACCAGGATCTGGCCGCTTCCGGTCCGGAAGCTCTCGGGTGTGGGGCCGAAGACCGGGGCCCGCCTGACGGCCATGGGCATAATTACTATCGGGGAGCTTGCTCTGCAGCCGCTGGAATCACTGATCAGCGAGTTCGGGCATTCCTACGGCAGTTATCTTCATGAAGCATCGCAGGGGATCGATGAACGGCCGCTCATCACTTTTTGGGAGCCCAGGTCCCTGAGCAGGGAAACGACCTTCGAGAGGGACGTGTCTGACTGGCAGGTTCTCGCCCGGACGCTGGTCGAACTGGTGAAAGAGGTCGTTGCAGACCTCGGAGAGCGGGGATACGGATCCAGGACCGTGACGGTCAAGATCCGGTTCGATGATTTCAAAACGCACACAAGGTCGCTCACCCTCGACGCGCCCGCGAACACGGAAGACGTGATCAGGCGCGCAGCCTTCGAATGCATGAAACGGGTCGCGTTCACAAAGAAAGTGCGGCTCATCGGCGTTCGGTTGAGCGGGCTCGATAAGATCTGAAGCAGGCGGCCACGCTCGGTCACTCCGCCGTCTTCAGAACGATCTTGCCAATGGACTGCCGGCCTTCGAGAAGCCGGTGCGCCTTCTGCGCCTCGGCGAGCGGCAGCACGCGGTCGATGCGCAGCTTGAGCCAGCCTTCCCTGATAGCGTTCAGGACATCGCCGGACCTGCGAAGGAGCTCTTCCCGCGCGGCCGTAAAATTGGGCAGGCTTCCCCCGGACAGGGATATCGACTTCGCCATGAGGCTGTTGGGAACAACGGGGTCAGCGGGTCCGCTCGCAGCGCCGTAGACCACCACGTGGCCACGGACCGCAACAGCCTCCAGGTCGCCGGGGAACGTGCTCTTTCCCACGCCGTCGAGGATGAGCTCTGCACCGCGGCCTCCTGTCAGGCGCTTCGTCTCAGCCGCAAAATCCTGTTGGGTATAGACGATCACGTGATCAACACCCGCCTCCCGGGCCGTTGCGGCCTTCTCCCCGCTCCCGACCGTCCCGATGACCGCAGCGCCGAGTCGCCTGGCCCACTGCACGAGAAGTCCGCCCACGCCCCCAGCCGCCGCGTGGACCAGGACGGTATCGCCCGTCTTCGGCTTGCGAAACTCATGGATGAGGTAGTGCGCCGTCATCCCCTGCAGGGGAAACGCCGCCCCTTCCGTGAACGATAGCCCGTCAGGCAGCGGGATCAGCCGCGACGCGTCGATGGTCGTGTACTCGCCATAGCTTCCGAGGTGCCCGGTATAGGCGACCCGGTCCCCGGCGCGGATCCCCGTGACCTTCTCTCCGATCGCTTCCACCACGCCCGCAGCCTCCAGACCGGGAATGAAGGGAAGCTTAACGGGATAGTATCCCCGCCGGTGGTAGATGTCGACGAAGTTCACGCCGGCCGCGTGGATCCTTACGAGCGCCTCGCCTGCTCCGGGCTTCGGCACCGGCCCGATGTCCGTCAGTTTCAGCACATCAGCATCGCCGTGGCTTGATATCTTGATGGCATTCATCGTTTTTCCACCCCTAAAGTTGCATCCGTTAAGGATCGAATCGCGTTCCTATGAAAAAGCATAGCAGGATTTTCGAGAAATGGGTTATGCGGACTGGATCGACTTATGCAGCTGCAACAAGATATGAAGGAGTGCCAGTGCTTGGAATCGCGAACCAGGCATCATACGGGTGCGTTAGTGACGCGAGGATTCACGTTTACCTATTGTCCCCGGGGAAGGGATGTTGCGTTGCAATTTCTCCGAAGGTAGTGTATATATCGCTCATGCGCCCCGTCCTGAGTCCCTCCGATCTGCTGACGCTTTTTTTTCTTGTGCTGCTCTCCGGTCTTGCGGTTTTTTCCGCGCATGGAAACCCGTCGTGGGCCGGACTGCTCGCGACGTACGCGGGGCTGGCGGCCGCGATCCTCGCAATTGCCCTCTATCGCACGAGGGGAGGTCCGGCTAAGAAGGGCTTCATCCTTTCGGTTGCCGTCACGGTGATCACGGTTCTCCTGATCTTTAACAGCCTGGGGGTCCTCATTGCCGGCATTCACCCGGCGATGTTCGATGCCTGGCTCATCGCCGCCGATCATGCGCTCTTCGGCGTTCACCCCACGGTGTGGATGGAACGGCTGATCAGTCCTGCTCTGACGGCCCTCTTCCAGTTCGCTTACATCAGCTATTATTTCATCCCTCTCTCGCTCGGCGTCGTGCTCATTGGCAGGGGCAGGTTCGGGGAATTCGAAGAGGCCCTGTTCGGCATCCTGCTCTGCTTCTATCTTTCCTACATCGGCTACCTGCTCGTTCCGGCAATCGGGCCACGCTTTACGCTCGGCCATCTCCAGACCGGAGACCTGCAGGTTTCCCCGTTCATCCAAAAGATCCAGGACGTCTTGAACGGTCTCGAAAAGAACAAGACCGATGCCTTCCCGAGCGGCCATACGGCCGTTTCGCTCATGAGCCTCTATTACGCGTGGAAAGCAGGGGAGAAAAGACTTTTTGCGGGATTGGTTCCGGTGGTGACGGGACTGATCATCTCGACCGTGTATCTGCGGTATCACTACGTCATCGATGTCATCGCGGGGGTCGGCCTGACGGCCCTGACCGCGTATCTGGCGCCGATCCTGTTCGCGGCGCTCTCACGCATGGGCCGGACGCGAGCGAACAGGTAATATTGATGTTCCCTCAAGTCTCCTGGCGGAATGCATTCTCTGCGTCTATCTGCCCCCTCTGCGGATTGTCTTTCTTCGGGATCTGACAGAAACGGTGACTGAGGATTACTCTTCTCCAAGGCTGGCGTGATCCTCGCGGGGAATACGGCTTATTGCAGGACGAGCTCCCGTTCATGCGGATAAACGTCAAATGCCCTTCTCGTAGATCCGGTACTTCTTGTACACTTTCCCGCCCATGAGCTCGCACCCCTTGCGCATCGGCATGTTGTCTTCCAGGATCCAGGACATCTCGGCGCGCTTGTAGCCCCTGCGCACCGCCGCCTTGAACGACTCGAGATAGAGCAACCCCTCGATGCCTTTTTTCCGGAACTCTTCTTTAACGCCCAGGGTGAGCACGCGAATGTCGGATATTTTTCTCGAATACCAGAGAAATTTTACGAGCTCGAGCGGCCCGAGCCTTCCGTTGATCCTGTGCAGGACCTGGTTGTAGTCGGGCACAGCCATGAAGAATCCCGCGGGACTGCCCCCCACCTCGGCCATGATGAGCAGCTCCGGCACGATGAGCGGCTTCAACCGTTTCGCCATGGAATCTATTTCCTCGTCCGTCATGGGTACGAAACCCCAGTTGTGTCCCCAGGCGGAGTTGTAGATGTCCTTAACCGCGGCAAGCTCGTTCTTAAACTCCTTCATGTTGGCTGGTCGCACGACGAGGCCCGGCACCCTGGCTCTCACGCCCGACGATAGTCGTTCGAGCCTTCCTGCGGATGACACGTCTTTTATGACCGAGAGGTATGCATACAGGTCCTTGGCCTTGACCAGCCCGCAGCGTTCCATGTAGTCGAGGTAATAGGGCGGCGTGTACGTCATCATGATCATGGGGGGCGAGTCGAACCCCTCGAGAAGAAACCCGCACTCGTCGTTGGTCGAGGGGTTCATGGGTCCGCGCATGATCTCGATATCGCGCTCTTTGAGCCATGCTGCGGCCGCATCCAGAAGGTCCCGGGCAATGGCCACGTCCGGAAGACATTCGAAGAATCCGAAGAACCCCGCCTGCTCGTTATGGAGATTGATGTGGTTGCGGTCAACGATCGCGGCGATCCTGCCTGCGACGTCCCCGTTCTTGCGGGCGAGAAAATAGGCGGCTTCTGCGTGGCGGAAAAAAGGGTTCTTGTCGCCGAGAATGAACTTCATGTCGCTGATGAGCGGCGGGACCCAGTTCGGATCTCCCTGGTAGACCTTCCAGGGGAAGCGAATGAACCGGTCCACGCCTGCCTTATCAACGACACGTTCGATCTCCACCCCGCTGGCCATCAGGCGATTACGCCGAGCTTCTTCGAGGCCTTTTCAAGGATGCCCAGCACGCGGTCGAGCATCTCGTCGGTATGGGTCGCCATGTAACTGGTACGGATCAGGCAGCGACTGGCCTGGGTAGCCGGCGGCACCACGGGGTTCACGAACACACCGTCATCGTACAGCGTTTTCCACATCATGAACGTCAGCTCCATCTCACCTATGACGAGGGGGATGATCGGCGTCTCGGTAGCGCCCGTATCGAAGCCCATCTGCTTGAACGCCTTCATCATTTTGTTGGTGTTGTGCCAGAGGCGTTCCCTGCGTTCCGGCTCCTGGTCGATGATATCGAGGGCGGCAATCACCGCCGCCACCGAGGCAGGCGGAGGGCTTGCGGAGAAAATGAGCGGCCGGGACGTGTGCTTCATGTAATGGATCACGTCTTCGTCGGCCGCGACGAAACCGCCGATGGACGCCATGGATTTGCTGTAGGTGCCCATGATCACGTCCACATCCTTCTCGACGCCGAAGTGTTCGGCGGTGCCTCTGCCGGTCCTGCCCAGAACGCCGATGCCGTGGGCATCGTCCACCATGAGCCGCGCCCCGTATTTTCTGCAGACCTTGATGATGTCGGGGAGCGGCGCGATGTCCCCCTCCATGCTGTAAACGCCGTCCACGACCACGAGTTTGCCGCGGTTCCCGCTTTCCCTGAGGACATAGTCGAGGCTGTTCATATCGTTGTGCTTGAACTTCTTGACCTCGGCGAAAGACAGCCTGCACGCATCGATGATGCTCGCGTGGTCGAGTTTGTCGATCACGACCACGTCGTCCTTGCCAGCGAGGGACGATATGATCCCGAGGTTGGTCTGATATCCCGTGGAAAAGGTGAGCGCGGCGTCCTTGCGAAAGAATGTAGCGAGCTTTTCCTCGAGTTTCACATGGATGTCGAGGGTCCCGTTCAGGAAGCGCGAACCCGCGCAGCCGCTTCCGTATTTCTTCACGGCTTCGATGGCCGCTTCCTTCACCTTCGGATGGCCGGTAAGCCCGAGATAATTGTTCGACCCCAGCATGACCATCTTCCTGCCCTCGACGACCACCTCGGGGCTCTGCTCCGATTCCACGACGTGGAAATAGGGATACAGCCCGGCGGCCATGACCTCTTTCGCGGCCGTAAACTTCCTGCATTTTTCGAACAAGTCCGGCATGCCTGCGTCCTCCACTCTCGGCGGAATCAAATCCGCCGCTACAGCCAGTCGTTTTTTCTGTACCATTGCCATGTAAGTTCCAGACCTTTCTGCAGGGGATACTCCGCCCGGAAGCGGAGGTCATTCTCGATCTTCCGCGTGTCGCAAAGCCAGTATCTCTGAGCGGCTTCCCGCACCTTTTGCCTGCTCGTAAGAGCAGGCCTTTTGGTAAACAGGCTTCCGCTCTCAGAGACGAGGCCGATCATGTAGGCCGCCGCGTAGGGAATTTTGATCGTGCGCGCCCTCACGTTGCCCGTGGAGAGCAGCAATGCCCTGAATTCCGACCACGAATAAGGCCTCTTCTCCGCGACAAAATAAACAGCGCCGCTCTCCGTCCTGCGCTCGGCCGAAACAAGCAGCGCCGCTGCCAGGTCTTCGACGTAGCACAGGTTGATATACCGGTCGCCCCCGGTCATCTCGAGCGTCAGGCCGCGGCCGGCCCAGCGGAACAGTTCGTAAACGTCCGCATCTCTCGGTCCATAGACGCTCGATGGCCGGAGAATCACGACCGGGAGGCGGTTCTTGTATTCGCGCGCTTCGTCTTCGGCGAGCAGCTTGCTCCTGCCGTAATCAGACACGGGATGCGGGGCGTCGCTCTCCTTGACCGGTCGTCCGTCCGGGCTTGGACCTGCCGCCGCCTGGCTGGAGACCAGTATGAATTTCTCAAGACCGGGATTATATCGTGCGCATGCTTCCAGGAGATGCCTCGTGCCGAGGTGGTTCACGAGGTAATATTCGCGGGCATGTCTTGCTTTCGTAAGTCCGGCGCAATGGAATACGACCGAGACGCCTTGCACGGCCGCGGGGAGCGATTCAGGCTGCGTGCAGTCGCCCTGTGCGAGCCGCACGTCCATGCCCTGGAGCCAGCGCAGATGAAGAGGGTTCCTCGCCAGGCAGGTTACCTCATAGCCGTTCTGCAGAAGCCGTTCGACAAGATGACTTCCCACAAAGCCGGTTCCCCCCGTGACCAGTGCCCGCCGAGACTCCGCCTGCCCCATCCTCCTCCCCACGCAATCCTTATACTTTAAAGTGTAGCTAGATTATCAGGCAAGTCAAGACATTGTCAAGACATTACTGAAGTTTCTATAAATGCCCTCCGGCCGAGGCCGGGGAAAGGGGTCCGGCACTTGTGGGCGGCGTCATGAGATAAGGGGAGATTCTGAGACGGGGATAATAGGTCTCGTAAGTCAAGGGGTCTCAAGAGTGCGGCCGCTCTATTCTCCCGACGGTTTTTGTCTCGTTCAAAAAGAGAGGAAATAAGTTCCTATATGAGGTATAGTATGTGAATTTTGGAGGCCGAAGCATGGGTGTCGTTCACCGTTTCACGGGAGAGGACGGAAATTTCAACTGGGAAGGCGCGATCCCGCGAGGTTATACCAAATCGAATACCAGGGGTGCCGACGGCAAGGTTCTGATCGGGAAGGCCGACGGCGCCCGGCAGTTCATCGTTCGTTATTTCAGGGTCGAGCCGGGAGGCTGGACCGCGCACGAGAAACACCCTCACGACCACGGCATTTTCATCCTTCACGGCAGGGCCCGCGTGCTGCTCGGGAACAAGGAAGTCGAGGTCGGTCCCCGCGATGCGGTCTATATCAGCCCGAACGAGGAACATCAATTATTCCCCCTCGGCGAAGAGCCGCTCGGCTTTCTCTGCATCATACCGCCAAAAGAAAGCGAAATAGGGTAGGGGACAGGGCGGGACCTCTCTTTGCTGCCGTCTTATCGCAATCTCGATCATGTGACTCCGCTGTTTCATTCCACCCTAGACATCTCCCGTTGCAGTTTTGCTTGAAGTCTGCGCTTTTCCCGCGCTCCACCGCTCCCGGATATCCTCGCCGCGGCTGTCGAGCAGCGTGCTCAAGCCGCGCTCTATTGCATCATACTTAAGTTCACTTGACAGAACCATGAAGCACGGTCTTAACTATTGATATGAGTGAGGACTTTGTGGTCCCGAACAGGCAAATGCAAGGAAGGTTCACGCTCTATGTGGATAGTACGATTGGCCCTGCGGCGGCCTTATACGATAGCCGTGACGGCTTTACTGCTCATCGTGCTCGGTGCGCTCTCCGCCGGCAGGATGAGCGTGGATATATTTCCGGCCATCGATATTCCCGTGGTCGTAGTCGTCTGGAATTACCCCGGACTCTCGCCTGAGGACATGGAGCGCCGAGTGGTGCTCATCAGCGAGCGGGCCTATTCGACCACCGTAAACGGCATCCAGCGGATCGAGTCGCAGTCGATTCCGGGCGTGGGAATGCTGAAGGTCTACTTCCAGCCGGGAAGCGACATCGGCGCGGCCATAGCCCAGATATCGTCGGTCTCGTTCACGATCCTCCGGATCGCGCCGCCGGGAATGCAGCCGCCCACCATCGTCCAGTTCAGCGCCACCAACGTACCCGTTGCGCAGCTCACGGTCTCGGGCAAGACCATCCCCGAACAGAAGCTCTTCGACTACGGGCTCAACTTCATCCGCGTGCGGCTGTTCACCATTCCGGGGCTCTCGATCCCGGCGCCCTTCGGCGGGAAGAACCGCCAGATCATGATCGATGTGAACCCCGACGCGCTTGCCGGGCGCGGGCTTTCCCCGGCCGACGTGGTGAACGCGCTCCAGTCGTCCAATGCGATCATCCCCGCGGGAACGGCCCGCATCGGCGGGACGGAATACAACGTCCTGCTGAATTCCAGCCCGAAGATCATCGACCAGTTCAGGAGCATCCCGATCAAGATCGTGGGCAATGCGCCGGTCTACCTGGGCGACGTGGCAAGGGTGTCTGACAGCTTTGCCGAGCAGACCAATATCGTGCGCGTGAACGGACGGCGGGCAACGTACCTCGCGATCCTGAAGCATGCCGATGCCTCGACGCTGGCCGTCGTTGACGCCACGCGGGACATGCTCCCGCTGATCCGGGAGGCCGCGCCCGAGGGCATGGAGCTCAAGATCGATTTCGACCAGTCCGTCTTCGTCCGTGGCGCGATCGAGAGCGTCGTCCGCGAGGCGATCCTGGCCTCGATCCTCGTGTCGCTCATGATCCTGGTCTTCCTCGGTTCCTGGCGCAGCATGGTGATCGTGTCGGTTTCCATCCCCCTGTCGATACTTGCGGCGATCATCTGCCTGAACCTCGCCGGTGACAGCATCAACATCATGACCCTGGGCGGCCTGGCCCTGGCGATCGGCATGCTCGTGGACGATGCCACCGTCGCCGTGGAGAACATCCACCGGAACCGCGCCCTGGGGAAGCCGCTCCTGGCCGCGGTGGTGGACGGCTCGACGCAGATCGCGGTGCCGGCGATCGTATCCACGCTGGCCATCTGCGTGGTCTTCTTCCCGGTCGTGCTGCTGTACGGGGCGGCAAAATATCTCTTCACACCCCTGGCCCTTGCCGTGGTGACGTCGATGCTTGCTTCCTACGTCCTCTCCAGGACGCTCGTGCCCGTGCTCTCGCGCATGCTCATGCAAGGCGAGCACCTCGGGACCGGGGTCCGGAGCGAGGACCTGCCCAGGTTCAAGCATATCGCCCTCCTGTTCAACCAAAGGCGCGACCGGGTCTATACCTCGTTCCAGGAGGCCTACGGCCGATCCCTCGAGACGGTGCTCCATCACCGCGTATTCACGCTGACCATAGCGGGCCTTCTCGTCGTGATCAGCATCGGCTTGGTCTTCGTGGTCGGCATGGATTTTTTCCCGGCCGTGGACACCGGGCTCATGAAATTGCACTTCCGGGCGCCCGCCGGCACCCGCATCGAGGACACGGAACGCCTGGTTGACCGGGTGGAAGAACAGATCCGCAGGATCATCCCCGCGCAGGAGATCGACACCATCAACGACATGGTCGGGGTCCCGATTTTCTACAACCTTGCTTTTGTCCAGACCGAAAACATCGGGGGCATGGACGCGGAGGTCCTTATCTCGCTCAAGCCGGGGCACCGGCCGACGGCATTGTACCGCAAAAAGCTCCGCCAGGAGTTGCCGCGGGCCTTCCCCGGGTCGCGCTTCTATTTCCAGGCAGCGGACATCGTGACCCAGGTCCTGAACTTCGGGCTCACCGCCCCCCTTGACGTGCAGGTGGAAGACATGGACTTCAACCGTTCCTATGGCTACGCCCTCAAGGTCCGCGACGCGATGCGCGAGGTCCCCGGCACGGCCGACGTGCATATCAACCAGGTCCTGGACTACCCCACGCTGCAGGTGGACGTGGACAGGACGCGCGCAGCCGAGCTCGGGATGAGCGAGCGCGATGTGGCGAACAACGCCCTCGTCTCCCTTTCGTCGAGCGTCCTCGTGGCGCCGTCCTTCTTCCTGAACCCGGCAAACAACGTGAACTACACCGTTGCCGTCCAGATACCGCCCGACCGCATCGACTCGCTCGACCGCCTTCGTTCAATGCCGATGACGCCGTCAGGGGCCTCCGGCCTGCTTCAACCCGAGGCGGCGCCGCCCCTGACCGGCACGCCCCAGGCGCAGGCACAGACGCTCGCGAACCTCTCCACGGTCTACCATGCGGCGAGCTCAGAGAACATCTCGCACTACACGGTTCAGCGGGTGCTCGACGTCGAGGCCGACGTAGAGGGACGGGACCTCGGCTCCGTTGCCGCTGATATTGAAAAGAAGATAGACGTCCTCAGGCCGCTTCCGCCGGGCACCCGGATCCACCTTCGCGGCCAGAACGAGGTGATGAACCAGTCGTTCAAGAGCCTTGCCCTGGGGCTTGTCCTCGCGATCGTGCTCGTGTACTTCCTGATGGTCGTCCTGTTCCAGTCCTGGCTCGACCCGTTCATCATCATGATGGCGGTCCCGGGCGCCCTCGTGGGCATCCTTTGGATGCTCGCGCTGACCGGGACGACGATCAATGTGGAGTCGCTCATGGGATCGATCATGGCGGTCGGGATCGCCACGGCAAACTCGATCCTGCTCGTGAGCTTCGCCAACGACATCCGGGTCGAGACGGGAGCGACGCCGATCGAGGCAGCCGTGGAAGCGGGAAAGGCGCGGCTCCGTCCCGTGCTCATGACCGCCCTTGCCATGATCATTGGAATGCTGCCGATGGCGTTCGCCATGGGCGAGGCAGGCGAGCAGAACGCGCCCCTGGGCCGCGCCGTGATCGGCGGGCTTCTGATGGCGACATTCGTGACGCTTTATGTGGTTCCGGTGATCTACACACTGCTGCGCACAAAGCCGCCGTCCAAGCATGAGCTGGACGAGCGGTTCGAAGCGGAGATCCGGGAGGGAAAGGCTTCATGAAAACCGGGAAGAATCATTTACCACAGAGGACGCAGAGAAAAAATAGAAAAAAGGAGAAGAAATCTTTGACACTGATTTCACTGAAAGAAGCAATGATAAGGTCCGATCTTAGAAATCTAATCTTGTCCGTTAAATCATAAGGATATCCGCCTTGATGTGTATCAAAGGTTTTGCTCCTGAGTGGTGAACGTTTGACGATATGCCGCTCAGACGCAGGAGGTGGCCATGACTAAGGAAGTCTCAACGTCGAAAGGAGCGCGCAGGCTTTTTATTTCCGGGGCCGGCCTGGTTGCCCTTGCCTTCATCCTGCTGCTGGTCCTGTTCGAGAACCGAAGGGGCTATCTCATGAATGAGACAAGGGACAGGCTCGCGGCGGTGAAGGCCGGTCCTGAGGTCCAGGTCGTCATTGCAAGACATTCCTCGGGAGAACGTTTGCTGCGGCTCACCGGTGAAGCGAGGCCCTATGCCGCGGTCACCCTCTATGCCAAGGTGAGCGGCTACCTGAAAGAGATCAGGGTCGATAAAGGAGACCGGGTGAATGCGGGGCAGGTCCTTGCGGTCATCGAATCGCCTGAGCTCGACCGCCAGTACGAGTCCGCTGTTGTGGACGCCCAGGACAAGCGAAGGGACGCGGGCCGTGAAAAGATCCTCGTGGAAAAGAACCTTGTTTCCCAGCAGGACGCCGATCATGCCGAAGCCGCCGCCCGCGAAGCCGAGGCGAATGCGGAAGCGCTCAAGACCCAGAAAGAGTATGAAATCCTTCGCGCGCCGTTTCGTGGCACCGTGACCGCCCGCTTTGCGGACCCCGGCGCCCTGGTTCAGAGCGCTGCCAACTCTCAGACAACGGCATTGCCGCTTGTGTCGGTCTCCCAGACGGACAGACTGCGGGTATACGTTTATCTTGACCAGAAGGACGCGGCCGTCGTCCGCATCGGAAACCGCGCCGAGATAACCGATCCCTCCCGTCCCGATGTCAAGCTCGCCGCTTCCATCACCAGGATAAGCGGAGAGCTGGACCCCAAGACCCGGACGCTCCTGGCGGAGCTCGACGTCGATAATAAGCAGGGATTGCTCCTGGCCGGAAGCTTTGTGCAGGTGTCGCTGAAGCTCAAGACCTCGCCATCCCTTGAAATTCCCGCAGAGGCGCTTCTGATGAAGGGAGAGAAGGCCTTTGCCGCGATCATCTCGGAGGGCGACAAGGTTCATTTTCTGCCCATTGTGGTGGCAGACAGCGACGGGAAGATGGTCCAGATACGTTCAGGGCTTGAGGAAGGGCAGCAACTGGTACTGAATCCCGGCTTCGGCATCGCCGACGGTGCGCAGGTGCAGCCGGTCGAAGCAACCGCGAGATAGCATCCTTGTGGACTTTTCCAGTCTGTTGCAAAACGAGCTTAATCCGTCATCCTGAACGAAGTGAAGGATCTCAGGTAGTTGGAAATGCGAGATTCTTCGCTGAGCTCGGAATGACATTTCCCGTTTAGTGGCAGATCGTTGTTCACACTTACGTAGATTCGATCGCAATCCAGCCCATTCGACTACCGTCCCAGTTCCTCCCTGAGATATTTCCCTGTAGAGGACTCTTCGACTTCCACTACCT
Source organism: Nitrospirota bacterium (assembly GCA_035516965.1). Lineage (NCBI taxonomy): Bacteria > Pseudomonadati > Nitrospirota > Nitrospirota bacterium. Next base: position 10,921 of record DATIZR010000093.1, on the reverse strand, counting down.
CTTCAGGCGTGCCCTGCGCTATGATCCTGCCGCCGCCTTCGCCACCCTCGGGCCCGAGGTCGATGACCCAGTCAGCGGTCTTGATCACGTCGAGGTTGTGCTCCACGACGATCACGGTGTTCCCCGCAATCACGAGCGCATCCAGCACGCCGAGCAGACGCTTGACATCGTCCATGTGGAGGCCGGTCGTCGGCTCGTCGAGAATGTACACTATATCGTGCAGTTTCCAGTCGCCCAGTTCATGGGATATCTTGAGCCGCTGGCTTTCCCCGCCTGACAGCGTTGTTGCCGGCTGCCCCAGGCGGAGATATCCGAGCCCGACCTCCGTGAGCGAGCGGAGCCTGTCCTGGAGCCGCGGCTGCCCCTCGAAGAAGGTGAGGGCCTCGCTCACCGTCATCCGGAGCACGTCGGAGATGCTTCTTCCCTTGTAGAGTACCCTGAGGACCTCCGGTTTGTAGCGCCTGCCCCCGCACTGCTCGCAGGTGATGAACATATCTTCGAAAAAGTACATCTCGATCTTCTGCACACCGGCGCCGTCGCACGCCGGGCACCTTCCGCCCGCAACATTGAAGGAAAAATGGCCGGGTCCGAACTTCTTTCGTTTCGAGTCGGGCAGTCCCGCAAAAAGGTTCCGGATAAGGTCGAAGGCCTTCACGTAGGTGACCGGGTTGGAGCGCGGCGTCTTGCCGATCGGCTCCTGGTCGATGAGCCGGACTCCCCTGATATGCTCGAGCCCTGCGAGCGACCCGTAAGTTCCCGGCGTTTCGACCGGGAGGGCGAACTCGCGCGCGAGGGCCCGGTACAGCGTGTCCTGTACGAGCGTGGACTTTCCCGAGCCCGAGACGCCGGTGACGCAGGTCAGGGTCCTGAGCGGAATGCGCACATCGATCCCTTTCAGGTTGTTCTCCGAAGCCGACCGGATCTCAAGGAACTTTCGCTCCTCTTTCCGCCTCCTGATGGGGACCGGGATTGCTTCCTCGCCCGAAAGATACTTTGCCGTGAGGCAGGAACTCTTCAGGAAATTGCGTGCAGGTCCCGCGAACACAACACGGCCTCCGCGCTCGCCCGCTCCCGGCCCCATCTCAACCACATGGTCCGCAGCCTGTATGAGCGCTTTATCGTGCTCGACCATGAGCACGGTATTGTCCCCGGCGGACAGTTCCCGGATGATCTCAGCGAGCCGCTCCGTGTCGCGCGGGTGCAGTCCGATGCTCGGCTCGTCGAGCACATACAGGGTGCCCGTCAGGCCGAGCGCAAGCTGGTTTGAGAGGTTCACGCGCTGGGCTTCGCCGCCTGAAAGCGTCCGCGTCTGCCGGTCGATCGTGAGATAGCCGAGTCCCACGCGGAGGAAGAACGAAAGCTTCATCTGCATCCGGCGCAGGATATCGTTCGCTGCCTGGTGCTCGAACCCGCCGAGGGGGAGATCGCGGAACCATTTCGCGAGGTCCGAAACGGGCATGGCTGATACCCGGGCTATGTCAAGCCCGCCCACCTTGACGATGAGCGCTTCGGGTTTGAGCCGCGTTCCCCTGCAAACCGGGCAGGTCGCTGCTTTGCGGTACCTGCTCAGGAACACGCGCACGTGGAGCTTGTAGCGCTTGCCCTGGAGATGCTCGAAGAAATTGTCGACCCCGTAAAAGTCGTCGGTTCCCTTGAACAGCATTTCCCGATCGGCCTGGGAGAGGTCCCGGTACGGAATATTCGTGTCGATCCGCGCCTTCTTCGCACCCGGGAGCATCTGGCGCATCCACCACTTATAGGACGGCTTGGTCCAGGGATCGATGGCTCCCTGCTTCAGGCTCAGGGACCTGTCCGGCACGATCAGGTCCTCGTCATAGCGCAGGATGTTGCCGAAGCCGTTGCACTCCTTGCAGGCGCCGAGGGGATGGTTAAAGGAAAAGAGGAGGGGTTGCGGAGGCTCGAAGAGCGCACCGCAGGAGGCGCACTTGAGCGCCTGGCTGAAGACGAGGGCCTTGTCTCCCAGCACTTCAACAAGGACCTCTCCCTTTCCCTCACGGAGCGCCGTCTCTACGGACTCGACCAGCCGCGCCCGGGATCCGGGATTGACGACGAGGCGGTCCAGAAGCACCAGCAGCTCGGTCAGATCCCTTCTCCCCGGATCGATCGCCGCACTTTCGACTATCTCCTCGCCCAGCTTGATCCTTCCAAAGCCCTTGCTCTGGAGTTCCATCAGGAGGGCGCCCAGGCCGGCCGGAGGAACAGGAACCCGGAACAGAATGTAGATCCTTTTTTCCGGATAGCCGAGCAGAAGATCATCCGCGATCGAGGAGGGGTGGGAGCGTTTCACCTCATTTCCGCACTTCGGACAGACGATCTTCCCGATCCTGGCGAACAGCAGCCGGAGATAGTCGTATATCTCGGACACGGTCCCGACTGTCGAGCGCGATGTCCTGACCGGGTTTCGCTGCTCGAGCGCGATGGCAGGCCGCACGTTCCGGAGTTCGTCCACGTCCGGGCGGTCGAGCTTCTCGAGGAACATCTGGGCATACGTGGACAGGGACTCGATGTAACGCCACTGCCCCTCGGCAAAGATCGTGTCAAAGGCCAGGGATGACTTGCCCGAGCCTGACAGGCCGGTGACCACGGTCACGGCGTCGTGCGGGATCGTGAGGCTCACGTTCTTGAGGTTGTTCTGGCGCGCGCCCTTTATGATAAGTTCGGACTTCATGAGGAAAGTCTACTATTATAACACGGCAGGCAAGCGGATGCTGGATAAGGGTTGACCACTACAGGGGAGAAGATGAGTTGTCCGTCCTTATATGCTTCTTTCTAAATGCAACTTTCTGCAGCAATTTAAACCGCTTCTCATGCCGGGGAATGTTCTCGACCTCTATGCCGCAGTGCGAACGGCATACCCCAAAAATACCCCATCGATATTCTTGACAATACACTGTGCATCCGTATAATTAAAATACCAATTCAACGATAGTGCACTTTTATTCATCAAGATATCAATCATTTCGAGTAGCTCTCTTAATTCCTGATTCCGAATTTAATGTACTTCCCTCCATCGGACACAATGGCAAAAAGTTTGTGAACCAAGGCGGTTGTGACCTTAATATCAAGACTGCTCAACAGGTCGCGTGCATTATCGATGGACAACGTCGTGAATAACTATGTCAAGGAGAGCCGGATGTTCAGGACAATCGTTTTTTTGATGGCTTTGGTCATGGTGCTTACCGTAACTTCGAAGGCAGAGGCAAAGAAGGGATTCTATATAGGCGCCGGTGCCACCTACAATACGATAAATGGCGATTTCGACGGGCATTCGGGCCTTGAGGGCGGAACGGAAGTCATCATCATGCCTGACATCAACAACGCCTTCGGCTTCGATGTCCTCGGCGGGTATGGAATAAACGATCATTGGGCGATCGAACTGAACTTCATGAGCTCGGGCCACCGGGGCACATGGGAAGGTTTCTCGGGAGATGTCAGCTACAACAGCTTCAGCGTCAATGGAAAATACAGCTTCGCAACATCGGGAACCGTTCAGCCATACCTCTTGTTCGGCATCAGTTATAACGGCCTGGTGATTAAACAGGGAGCGGCGGATCTCTTTACCGGAGAAACAGGGGACGCGAAATTTACCGGGTCGGGTCTGAATTTTGGGACCGGCGTAGATACGTACGTCAGTCCGAACCTGTCCTTGACCGTGGGAGCGATGTACCGGTATGTCGACTACACAAATGCGGAAGGCGTTCATGGCAGCGGCTCAGTCAGCGGCGGAACAGACGGGAGCGGTTTCAGTTTGCTCCTGACCACGGCGTATCATTTCTAACGCGACCTAGTCGTCATCCTGAGGGGATCCGGGAGATTGATCATGAAAAATTCGATCAACAAAAAAATGTTTACAATCGCCTGCCTCGGACTTGCTCTGTTCCTGCTGCTTGCCGGTTGCGGTATGAACGGTGACGGATTTCTGGGGCCGGGCTCGGTTGTCCCGTCGGGGCCGGGGGCGGTTATAGGCCCGGGAAACAATAAGCCAATTGCGATGGCAGGCGCAGACCAGTACCTAGCAAGTGGCAGTACCGTAACGCTTGATGGACGCCAGAGCTACGACCCGGAAGGGAGTTCACTGACATATTCCTGGCAATTCGACTCCATGCCCGTCGGCAGCAGCGCGGTTCTTTCAAACGCATCGTCAGCGAATCCCACGTTTCAAGCCGATCGCCCGGGTTTATATAGAGTAAGTCTCGTTGTCTCGGACGGATCGCTGTCAAGCAGTCCCGATTCCGTCGACATTACAGCCTATAACGACCCACCTGTTCCGAATGCGGGTCCGGACCAGAGCGTGAATATCGGAGCCCTCGTTACGCTCGATGGCAGCGCCAGCTCCGATCCGAACGGAGATCCTCTGACCTACACCTGGACAATGCAGGCGCCGACGCACAGCACTGCTGTCCTTTCCAATGATCATGCCGTCAATCCGACCTTCACGCCTGATGTCCCCGGCATTTATGACTGTTATCTCTCCGTATACGACGGCACGGTATACTCCACCGGCATTGATAAGGTTGCGGTGAACGCGGGTCTCACCGCAGTGGCCGATGCCGGTCCGGATCAATACCACACGACAGGTCCTTCTACCCTCATCACCCTTGATGGGAGCGGCAGTCATGATTCGGCAGGCAGGCCCATGACCTATGCCTGGAGCTTTACGCAAATGCCGGTGGGCAGCGCCGCTACGCTTTCTGATCCGGCGTCGATTCACCCGACATTTACGGCTGACCTCGAGGGAATATATGAATTGAGTCTCCAGATCTTCTATAACGGGTATACTAACAGCCTACCCGATACGGTAACTGTTGCCGTTATAACAAACAGACCCGTTGCCGGGCTTCCCTTTAAAGTCATCGACGCGGAATACAGCAGGCAAATGGACCGGATCATCATGGTATCAGGCACGCCGTCCAACCAGCTCCACATCTATGACCCTGTCGCCAACCTGGACCAGGCAGTCGATCTATCCGCTCTGCCCTCGAGTGTCTCCGTAAGCCCCGACGGCTTGTACGCTGCCATCGGCCACAAGGGGACCATCTCCTATGTGGATCTTGTGTCAAGAGCTGTGACCACAACACTCTCTGTTAACGGCAATATAACTGATATCGTACTTGCCGGGAACGGTTACGTGTATGCGTTCCCGGACCTGGGATCATTTTTTGGCGTGAACATAAGTACGGGTGTTGCCACCCCTGCAGCAGGTTTATTCCCTAATGCAGGGACAAGAGCAAAACTGCATCCGAGCGGAAGTGTTCTGTACGCAGCTGGGGTTTCTTATTCTACCCAAAAATTCGACATTTCATCAGGAGCTCCAGTCTTCCTGTATGATTCTCAGGTTGCAGGCCGGATATATGTTGCCTGCGGAGAGCTCTGGATGCTGGAGGATGGAACAGGCTTCATTTCCCGGTGCGGCTCCGTTTATGCAGCATCTACCGGCACTACCCCGGATATGGTACCGCCCAAAGCGGCTCTGGAAGGTTTGAGCTTCGTCGATGTTCAGTACGTTGCCGATTCTTCGGCTGTCGGAAAGGTTGCGGCAATCCCGCTCCCAGGGGATATCGAAGTCGCGATATTTGATGATAAACTCTTCGCCCTTCAAAATGTGATTGCGCTCCCGCATTTCATTACCGGCGGCACCGATTATCCCGGGCACGGAAAGTTCGTCTTTTACAACAGTGGCGGCACTAATATGTTCGTTATTATGCAGGCCGATGCGGCAGCGGGACTTATAAATGATTTCGGAATTGTAAAATATTGAAAGGGAGAAGGACCGGCATCAGGATTTCTCGTAAAGAAACATTTCTCCATTTTCCTTTCGAGTTGCGGCAACAAAGCCCGGGGAACGCGATCCGGGCCTTGACCTCCAAAAAAAGCAGCCCCGCTGAATAAACTAAACAAAAGGAGACTTTCCATGAAAAGGGTTACTGTGGTACTGATCCTGATTGCAGTTGTTGCGATTTTCCTCTCCTGCAGCGGCGGAGGCGGAGGGGGCGGTGTCTTTTTAGTCGGAGGAGCCTCTATCCAACCGCGTTTCGCCTACGTGGCGAACGAAGCCAGCTTCAGCGTCTCGCAGTACAAGATCAATGCTGACGGCAGCCTCGCGTCCATGGCAACTCCGACCGTGGCGGCCGGGTCGACTCCCGTTTCCGTCGCAGTCGACCCCTCGGGCAAATATGCTTATGTAGCGAATAACGGCAGCAACGACGTCTCGCAGTATAAGATCAATGCTGATGGCAGCCTTACGTCCATGTCAACTCCCACTGTAGCAGCCGGGGCGGCCCCCTCCTCGGTGATCGTCGATCCCTCGGGCAAGTATGCCTATGTGACAAACCAGAACAGCACTGACATCTCGCAGTACAAGATCAATGCTGACGGCAGCCTCGCGTCCATGACAACTCCGACCGTGGCGGCCGGTGCACAGCCCCTTTCCGTCGCCGTCGACCCTTCGGGGAAATATGCCTATGTAGCGAACTTGTTCAGCAACACCGTCTCGCAGTTCACTATTAATGCGGATGGCAGCCTTTTGTCCATGGCAACCCCGACCGTTGCGACCGGGACAGGCCCCGAATCCATCACCGTTGATCCTTCGGGCAAATATGCCTATGTGGCGAACTACAACAGCAGCGATGTCTCGCAGTACTCGATCGGCGCGGATGGCAGTCTCGCGTCCATGGCAACTCCGACCGTGGTGGCCGGGACGCAGCCCATGTCCATCACCGTCGATCCCTCGGGTAAATATGTCTATGTAGCGAACCTGTTCAGCAACGACGTCTCGCAGTACGCGATCAATGCCGACGGCAGTCTCGCGTCCATGGCAACTCCGACCGTGGCGGCAGGGATACAGCCCGTCTCCGTCACCATCGACGCCTCGGGCAAGCATGCCTATGTTGCGAACATAATCAGCAACAACGTCTCGCAGTACTCGATCAATGCGAATGGCGGCCTCGTAACTATGGCAAGCCCGACGGTAGCAGCAGGGATCGGCCCGCGCTCCGTTACGACTGTTTCCACTCATCAGTGAGCGACTGCACTGCAATATGTTCAGTAAGGATACAAGGGTATCACCGGCGGGGATTGAAACGCTGCAGCGCCGAATCCCTTAAGATTCAGCCTTGTATTATTCCAAAATGAGTTAAAGCTTTTCCGCCGGGAAGGTGTATAATGCTTCTATCCAAGAGAAGCGCAGATTGAACATCTCGCCGAATTCACCTCTCTCTTCGACCAGATTTGCGGTACAGGCTCTTTTGTCAGAAATATATCCTGATAGGTAAAGAAGGAGGCAGTATGCCGGAAAAGAATTCGCCAGGCCATAACATTGAGTCCTATTGCGGGAAGTGCAAAGTGAATCGCGATCATACCGTCATGACCATGGACGGGGAGACGGTGGCGAAAGTGAGATGCAAGATGTGCGGCAGCATGCACAAATTCAGGAGCCCCCTGGACGCTCAAAAGGTCCGGAAGCCGAGAGCGAAAAAAGAAGGCGCGGAAGCAGCTACAGCGGAGATCATCTGGGCGGCCGGCCTTGCAGAGGCAAAGGGAAAAGAGCGGGACTACAGCATGGCTTCGAAATACCGCATAGGCGACATTGTCAATCACCAGACGTTCGGCAAAGGCATCGTGATGAAGCTCTATGTCAATAAGTGCGACATGCTTTTCAAGGACAGGGAACGTCTCATGGCCTCGACCAATCAGTAAGCCTGTCCCTGTCTATCAGAGCAGGGACGAGATAATGTCCCCGCCGTTGTTGCGAGCCGAAGGCGAAGCGGTCTCACTTTATGGCTCGGGATGGACTGCGCAATCCCGGGGTTATTAACGGTCTCATAAAGACGCGAAAAACCGATCTATCCGCAGATGTCGCAGATGGACGCAGACTTTAAAGCCAATCATTTCGGCTTCGTTTAATCTGTGAAATCTGCGTAATCTGTGGATAAAAAATTCCTCAACGGCTTCCCGCATTCGCGGGACCCCCTCAACGAACATCCTCTGCCACGTTGTTAAACCATGTGCAGCTTTTCCCCGAGCCTATGCACCTTCAAGCCCAGGACGATCATGATCGCGCCAAACACGCAGGCATAGCCCGCGATGAGCCAGACAAAGCCCAGCGCGCCAGCGGCCGGGAACCGCATCAGGAGAAGCGCGAAGATGATGGAAACTACGCCTCCCACCGCAAGCCACCACTCCCCGGTGACTACCTTTCTGAGACGGATCGCCGCTATGATCTCCAGAATCCCCGCAGCAAGGGCCCAGGCAGCGATGTACAGGAGCAGCGCCAAGCCCGTAATGCCCGGTGCGAACGCGGTCATGAGCCCGATGCCGATACCCAGAAGGCCTTCGATCAGCAGCAGCCACCAGTCCTCCTTTTCCTTCCTGCTGCCCACGGCATTGATGATCAGGAAGGCTCCATTCACGAAAACGTAGGCGCCGAACAAGAGGACCAGGGTCGTGAGGGTTATGGCCGGCCACACGAAGGCCGCAATGCCGAACAGGATCGCCAGGATCCCCCTGACGAGCAACACCCACCAGTAACGGAACAGTACACTCAACATATGAATCACCCCTTTTCTGGACGGTCTTGTACACCCCGACGAGGTGTTTATTTTCATTGTTCTACCTGCCAACATGCCTTACCGATTCAAATAGACCTCCGGCCGCACAGGATGTCAATTCGAAAAAAGTAGCAGGGGAAAGCTCGTTGAACCGGCATCGGGTTTTTGTAGTGCTAAATGATAACGGGGGCATCGTTTAACATCGAATGTAACTACTCGGCGTGAATAACTTTCAGAAGACGTGAAAGACCAATCTATAATATATATCCGCGGATGTCGCAGATGTCGCAGAAAAAACTGAAAAGACTTCTGGGTTTAAAACGAAGCAAGCCGGATCTAAAGTCCCTGTTTCTTCTTCTCATTTAGAATCCATCTGCGTTAATCTGTGTAATCTGTGGAAAAAAATACCTGAACAGAATTCCCGCATTCGCGGGAATGACATCTAAACATCTAACATCTAATAGCATCTCTGATCGACGCATCCGCATCTCACTCCACATTCCTAATTTCCAATTAGACCTCCCTCCGCCAGGCACCTCGCGTCTACGGCTGATGCAGCCACAGGTCATTCAGGCGTCCGGTCGTGCCGGAGCCGTTGCCCATGCCTCCGAACATCCATATGGTGTGGCTGCCGCCGACGGCGCTCGTCGCAGAGTCCCGGGATCCCGGGTAATTGGTTGCCGCGGCCACATTTTTCGACCCATAAATGCCGAATGTCTCCAGCACCTTCGCTCCGGCCTCCCAGGTCCAGTTCTTTCCGTCGAACTTCCAGAGGTCGTTCATATCGCCAAGTGATACCGAGTCGTAGCCAAACCCTCCAAAAAGCCAGAGGTTGTTGCTCAAATCAATCCAGGATGCCGCCGGATTACGAGATCCGGGCGCGTTTCCCGTTGCTGCAACGCCTTGTGTCCCGTATATTCCCAACTGATTGACTATTGTTGCCCCGCTCACCCAGATCCACGTCGTCCCATTGAATTTCCAGAGGTCGTTCAGATATCCCCCGGACCCGCTTGTTGAATCACGGCCGGTGCCGCCAAAAAGCCAGAGGTTGCCGCCTCCATCAATCCAGAGAACAGCCGATTCCCGTCCGCCGGGCATGTTGGCGGAGTTGGGAATGCCTTTTGCTCCGTACGAACCGCTTTGATCGCTTGTGTTTGACCCGCTTACCCAGGTCCAGTTGGTGCCGTCGAATTTCCAGAGATCGTTGAGATCCCCAAAGACGCCGGTACCATCATAGCCTCGTCCTCCGAAAAGCCATACAATGCTTCCATCAATTACCGTTGCCGCACGGAACCGGGCACCCGGAATATTGGCCGGGTCGGCAAGGCCCTTCGTCCCGTAGGTTCCCGTCTGGTTCGTCACGAATGCACCATTCATCCACGTCCAAGACGTGCCGTCGAACTTCCAGAGATCGTTCAGCGATCCGGATGAGCCGCTGGAACCAAAACCGAATCCACCGAAGAGCCAGAGGTCGCTGCCCACAGACCAGGAGGCCGCGCCGGAGCGTGCGCCGGGCGTGTTGACGGCGGCCGCGGTGCCCTTCACGCCGTACGTCCCCGTCGCCTGAGTGAAGATCGATCCCTTGACCCAGGTCCAGCTGGTTCCGTCGAATTTCCAAAGGTCGTTCAGAAAAGAGGCGGCCAAGCCGCTGGTTGAACTGAAACCGTCGCCCCCGAAGAGCCAGAAGTTTCCGCTCCCATCGAGCCAGGATACGGCTTCCACGCGGCCTCCGGGAACATTGCCCGAAGCTGGGACTCCTTGTGTCCCATAGGTCCCCGTCTGGTCGCTGATCGTACTCCCGCCCTTCCAGATCCATGTGCCGGCAGCGCCGCTCCCCCCGCTGCCGCTGCCGTTCCCCACGGGGCCGCCCGACAGCGTACCTACATCTCCTCCTCCGGACCCGCTGCAGGATACAAGCGCTGACAAGACAACAAACAATAGAGACAGCCTGATCAAGACCGGCCTCATGACGCGATCCTCCCTGTGAGTTCATTAAAAAACAGCAAAAAGACTATTGTCTCTATAGTAATGATATCAGATAGGGTGTGATGAGAAGTCAAACGAAGAGATAGGGTATTTCCGGGATATTACAAAAAAGCGCAGAATGCTTCAAAATCAGACGGCATATCAACTCGAAGGGCGGCGATGGGCGACAGAGAAGCGACAGGGTACCGGGGCGACTTCTTAGTAACAACGTCAGATTCACAGTCTTATGGTCGCCATGTCGCATCAATGTCTCCCCGTCGGTTTCAATAACCCCGCATCGTCTCTCCGGCCCACGTCAGCGTCACATTTACCTTGCCCGTTTCGCCAAAATATAGTACGCTCGCTGTATATTGCTTCATATCCAAGAG
>DATIZR010000092.1 GCA_035516965.1 Nitrospirota bacterium | reverse complement strand
TAAGCCGGGCAATCTCGGGACGCTTGGTTGCCTCGGCCATGAACTTCTTGGTATTCTGAAACAGGAAGGCGATGTCCTTTCCGGCCCGGTCCTCGAGCAGGAAGGTCACACCACCAGAGGTCCCGATGCCGGGGATGGCCGGAGGCGAGAAGGCGAAAGCCACGCCCTGGGGCAGCTTGGCGAGCTTCGCATTCAGACCCGCCAGGAGATTGGCATACTTTTCCTCAGGGCTTTTGCGCTCGCCCCAGGGCTTCAGGGTGACAAAGAAAAAGCCGCTGTAGGTGTTCACCACACCGCTCAGCATGCTGTATCCCATAATGCTCGTGCAATACTCGACGCCCGGCGTGGCCATGATGACGTTTTCCATCTCCTTGACCGCCGCATCGGTCCGCTGGAGCGACGAAGCATTGGGCAGCTGGATGCCAGCATAGAAGTAGCCCTGGTCTTCCTCAGGAAGGAACCCTCCCGGGAGCCCCTTCCCTAGCAGACCGACCAGCAGGACGACGATCCCGAGGAAGATGAGGCTCATTGCCGACTTGCGGATCAAGGTTCCGCAGAATCGGACGTATCCGTTCGTCGACCTACCGAAGACATCATTGAACCAGGCATAGAACTTCCCGAGGGGACCGCGGTTCTCTTTCTTGGGCTTCAGGATCATCGACGAGAGCGCCGGGCTGAGCGACAGCGCCACAAATACCGAAATCATCATGGAGATAGCGATGGTGACCGCGAACTGCTGGTAGAGCCTGCCCGTGATGCCCGGGATGAACACCGTGGGAAGGAAGACCGCCGAGAGCACAAGGCCGATGGCGACCACTGGCCCGGCGACCTCTTCCATGGCCTTGATGGCAGCCTCTTTCGGCGTCTTGCCCTTTTCGATGTGGTGTTCCACAGCTTCCACAACCACGATGGCGTCGTCCACCACGAGCCCGATGGCGAGCACCATGCCCATCAGTGCGATAGTGTTGATCGAGAACCCGATGACCGGGAAGATGGCAAAGGTGCCAATGAGCGAAACCGGCACAGCAAGGGCGGGGATGAGCGTGGCCCGCCAGCCCTGCAGGAAGATGAAGACCACAATGATCACGAGGATCATAGCTTCTACGAGCGTGTGCATGATCTCGTTGATGCCCTCGCGCACCGCTTCGGTCGTGTCCAAGGAGACCACGTACTCCAGGTCCTGGGGAAAGGACTTCGAGACCTCTGCCATCAGCTTTTTGACTCCGTCCACGGCGGCGATAGCGTTCGTGCCCGGAAGCTGGTACAGGCCGAGCACCGCAGCCGGCTTCCCGTTCAACCTTCCCCGCATGTCGTAGGATTGGGAGCCGAGTTCGATGCGTGCCACATCCTTGAGCCGCACTAGCGACCCGTCGGGATTGGCCCGCAAGACCACCTGGCCGAACTCCTCAGGCGTTATGAGCCGTCCCTGGGCGCGGACCGCATAGGTGAATTCCTGGCCGGGAGGCGCCGGCTCGGCGCCCATCTTGCCTGCCGGATTCACGGTGTTCTGTTTCTGGATGGCCGACGTGATCTCGGGCACCGTAATGTTCAGCTTCGCGAGCTGGTCCGGCCGCACCCAGACGCGCATGGCGTACTGGCCGGCGCCGAAGACCGTGACGCTGGCGATACCGGGAACGCGCGTGAGCTGGTCGTTCAGGTTGATGTTGGCGTAATTGGCGAGGAAGATGTCATCGTAGGTCCCCTTGGGCGAATAAAGTGAAACAACCATGAGGGGCGATGACGTCGACTTCTTGATTGTGACGCCGTAGTTTCGCACATCGGAAGGAAGCTGGGACTCGGCCTGGCTCTCGCGCATCTGGGTCAGGACCTGGTCGATGTTCGGGTCAGTCTTCACGTCAAAGTTGACGTACATCTTCATCTGCCCATTGTTCGCATTGAGCGAGTACATATAGTTCATGTTATCCACGCCGCTCATCTGCTGCTCGATGGGCGTGGCAACGGACTGCTCCACGGTCTGGGCGTCGGCGCCCACGTAGGTCGTGTCGATCACCATCTCAGGCGGAACAATATTCGGGTACTGGGCAATGGGAAGGCCGAGGATCGAAACGATACCGACGATCACGATGATAATCGAGATGACAATGGCCACGATGGGCCGGTTAATGAAGAAGTTGACCATAAGGAGGTTACCTCTGCTCGTGGCCCGCGACAGGCTTTTCCGCCGGGGTAGTCGCGGACTGAGTTGTCGGCGTCTCGAGAGACACCGGCTTGGGATTGACCATGACGCCGTCACGCACCTTCTGCAGACCCTCGACCACGATGCGATCCCCTGGCTGCAAACCTTCGGTGATAACCACCAGGGACCCGGTCTTTACGCCCGGCTTCACGGTACGGATAGAAACCTTGTTATCAGGCCCGACCACAGCCACCTGGAAATTGCCCTGGAGCTCGTTCACGGCGCGCTGCGGCACTACTATCGCTCCCGGTATCGTTTCCATGACCGCACGGACCTTGGCATACTGTCCCGGCCGGAGCACGTTTTCGGGGTTCGGGAAGAGGGTCGCTACCTTGAGCGTTCCGGTCGAAGGATCCACCTGCCGGTCGGCAAAAGCAAACTCGCCCTTCCGGGGATAGAGGCTCCCGTCGGAAAGGACCAGGTCGAGCTGCGGCTTCGACTGACCCTTGGCCGGTCGTTTTGTCTGAAGATGGAGGAACTCCTGCTCGCTGATCGGTACCAGCACCTTGATGGGATCGACGGTCGAGACTGTGGTTAGCTCCTCCACCTGGCCCGGCCCTACGAGATTTCCGATCTGGGCCTTGGCAATTCCCGCGATGCCGTTGATGGGAGATGTTATCCGCGTGAACCCGAGATCGAGCTGCGCCTTTTCCACGGCAGCCTGCGTCGCATCGAAAGCGGCATGCGCCGACTGTTCGGCCCCCACGGCGTCATCGAGGTCCTTCAGGCTCACCGCATTCTGCTCTGCCAGCGGCCGGATGCGCGCCAGGTTCGCCTTGGTCGTGTCCCACCGCGCTTTTTTCTGCGCATGATCGGCCTTTGCCTGATTCAGGGCCGCCTGGAAAGTCCGCGGATCGATCTCGAACAGAATCTGTCCCTGCTTAACGAACTGCCCTTCGGTGTAGTTCTGCTTCACGAGGTAGCCTTGGACCTGGGCGCGGATGACGGCGTTGACCGACCCATCCATACTGCCCACCCACTCCCTGACCACCTTAACGTCCTGCTTGGCGACCTCGGCCACTTCAACGTCCGGCGGACCGGCTGCAACCTGGGCCTTCTTCTTGCACCCGGAGATCACCGTCCCGACCAGGACCAGCACGACGAGAACAAGAACGATCCGTTCGAAGATCTGCATGAGAGACCTACTGCATTTCAGTTGCTGCGTATTGCAGCGCATGGAACACCTCCCGAAGGAAAATAAACATCTGAGCGCAAGGTCTGCAAGCTAAGAGCTATGCAGGGCCCTATTAAAAAAATAGAACCTATAGCATTATATAGTTGATTTCAAAAGACCTAAAGCCTGAAGGAGCATCAACTGTATCATGCATAGTATTTAGAGTCAATTGAGAAAAGGAACCTCTCTAACAACCAGCCATGCTCTACAGCGTGACCGATTTGCTTCATTGAGACGATCCTCTTCTGGAAGATTCCTTATTGACTTATCAATCGTCACGAGTGCATTCGTATATTGATACGGCATGTTTCTTCGTTATCAGAGTTTCTAAAAAACGTTTCTCACTCCCCTCGTTCCTGCTAACGCTTCTGCTCCTCTTCGGATGTATCCGGACTATACAACGGCTTCGTCCTCCAGTTGAATGTAATCGCCAAAACGCGCACGACAAAGGTGCAGGCAATGGTAATAACGGCCGCCCTGGGGGCCGGCATGCCGAAGCGCATGGTGAGGAAAATGAAGAGTAGACATCCTCCAAGGGCGGCCAGAGCATAGAATTGGCCGGGCTTGAGCAGCAACGGCTCGTCCCTAACCAACAGATCACGAAGCAAGCCGCCCCCCACAGCATTGATGACACCGACGAGAATGGCGGCCGGAATGCTCAGCCCGGCGTTTATCGACTTCTCTATACCCACGACCGCATAGGCACCTAGGCCGAGGGCATCAACGAGGGCGATCACTTTCGTGAGCCGAGTCACCCCGTGGCGAAAGAGCAGCCCGACGAGGCTTGCCAGCGTGATGGCCACGATGTAGCGTGAATCCATCGTTACCGCCGGAGGCCCCTGCTGGATGAACAGACCGTCGCGAAGCAGACCACCGCCGACGCCGCTTGCAAAGGCCAGCGCAAACAGTCCTATAAAATCATAACCTCGTTGCAGCGCTGCCAGGGCGCCGGTTATACCGAAGATAAAGGTGGCGCCAAGGTCGAAGATGATCGGTAAATGAAATTGCTCTTGCATCTTCGCACATTCTTTCATCGCATTCCTTCGCCGGACAGGCCGTTCACACAGCAGCCGGCGAAACGCGCGGGTTAGAAGTTATACTTGGCCGAGAACTGGATGCGGCTATCGTGTCCGGTCTCGCCGCCGTTCTGCTCGAGCTTGCCCCAGAGGAACTCGCCGCCCACCATAACGTTCTTCGCCGGGTAGTGCAGGAGGTTCACCGAGGCATACTGGCCCCTATGGAATGCGGTCGGCTCCTGTCCTCCGGAATTGTGCTGCTCCGTCTCGCTGTATCCGATCGAGCTGCTCCATTTGTCGCTCCAGTACTTGTCGTAATAAAGGAGCAATCCGAGTATCGGTAATGCCTCGGCACCGCCTGCGCTGCTTTGTGGCGCCAGGTCGACGCCACCGTCATTGAAGTAGTTAGCGATACCCTCTCCATAGGCGAGTTGTGCAAGTATACTGTCTTTACCAACGGTATGGACGGCCCCGCTCAGGTTTGCTCCCCAGCCGGTCTTGTGGCCCGATATGCCTCCATCGGGCGAACTGTATCCGAGCCAGCGCATTATACCGGCTGCCTGGAAGTGGCCCCAGGTCCCATCCATACGGTACTGACCGGTCAGGTCCGGATATTTGTTCCAACTGGAAACACCATTGATGTCTACGAGGTTAAGCTTCCCTGTGTCGATTGCCGAACCAGGAGACTCAAGCGCGACCGCAGCCTTTGTTCCCCCCTGCTTCATGAACGTCCACCGCGCCTGGATGTTGCGGAAGAAGATCATGCCCGCCGGCCCCCAGTAGTCGACGACATTGGGGTACACATCTATGTCCATGAAAAGACTGTTGGTCTGCCCTGCAAGGAATTGACCTAACTCACCGTAGGCATGGCGCAACCGGATCGTGGTCTGGCCCGCATCGGCACCGACGCCGAACAGATCGAACTCGAACTTTGTCTTCAGCTCTCCCAGTTCGGTGGGGATATAGCCATTGACGCCGAATCGGGTCTGCTTAACGCTAAAGATGGTCTCACCGTCATGGCCGAACTGGTTAGTTGCGCCTACGGAGATCTTGGACGGACGCAACGTGGCGTCCCAGCTTGGATCGACGCGGTCAAAGTCGTAGATGGCGTCCAACTGAACAAAACCATAGATTTCAATTCGGGGCGCATCCTGCGCTGCGGCGCGCGCCTCCCCTCCCGTGCCGATGACCGCCAGAAGGGCAATGATGACAAATACATATAGTGCAGTTTTTGGCTTCATATTTTCATGGCTCCTTTCTTTGTATGATCTCTGTTTCGGATCAAGCGGGACCTTTCTCCTTTCCGATACGGATGGGTGAACGTATCTTTATGTATGAATGCAAGACCATTTATCCCTGATACATTCTTGGTCTCTTGTAACTCATTTCCCTACAGAGAACGAAGATGCTTCTTTTTTCCCTCATGCCATCATGGCCACAATAACCGGCCCCCATGCTGTAAGCAGGATGTTCCCAATGGCATAGGGCACCGTATAGCCCAATGCTGGAAGCTTGCTGTGCGCCTCATCCTGGATGGCGCGAAGCGCCGCAGTTATCGTCCCTGCTCCCGAACATGCGCCCAGAAGGATCAGGGGGTTCATCTTTAAGACATAGCGTCCGAAGAGAATCGCCGCGACGTGAGGCAGCACGGCCACTAGAAGTCCAACAAAAACCAAACTTATCCCGGCGTGTTTGAGTCCCGCTATGAAGCTGGGGCCTGCCCCGAGACCAACAACGGCAATGAAGGTGGTGAGTCCGACTGTGTCGAAGACCCACATGGCGGGCTCGGGGATACGGCCGAAGGTCGGACGGACAGACCTGAGCCAGCCGAATATCAGGCCCATGATCAGCGCGCCGCCGCTCGCCGTGAGTGTTATCGGCAATTTGCCGATCGTTATCGAGAGTAGGCCGACCAGCCCTCCAAGGACGATGCCTGAACCTACAAAGACCATATCCGTGGCGCTCGTGGGCCGGTCAGCGTACCCCAGTTCCTTCGCAGCAAGATCGATATCGCGCCTCGCCCCGACGATCCTCATAACATCTCCACGGTCGATGCGCGTTTCGAGCGCGAACGGCATCGGCTCCCCTCCGCGCAGCAGTTTCTGCAGAAAGACGCCACGGGCAAAATTCAAGGCAACCAGCTCCCTGAGGGTCTTCCCGGCCACAGCCTTGTTTGTGATCACGACGTCCAGGGTTTCCTGGGGAAAGTCGATGAGGGCCTTATCCTCCACTTCGGGTCCGATCACGGTTCCCCGGGCCATGAGGGCCTCGGTGCGTGCCATTACTGCGATCACGTCCCCCTTATGAATGACCATTGCTTGCTCGGGCTCGATGATCGTGCCTTCATGACGGACCCGCGAGATAAAGACCCTCATCTCCTTAGGCAGGGCCTCGATCTCCGCGATGGTCTTGTTCACCAGTTTCTCATTGGTCACGCTATACGCCCGGACCCCGAAACTCTGAAAAGCTGATTGCACGCCGGGCTCCTGCTCTTCTTCGCCTGAGATCTGGGCTTGCAGTTTCCTGCCCTCCTCCTTCAAGTTGACCCGCATCAACCTTGGTCCGAGACTCGACAGGAACCATACAACGAAAGCGGTGCCGACTAGGTAACTGACAGCGTACGCGACCGGTATATTGTTCATGAGCCGGGTCTTCTCCTCGGCCGGGATACTAAGATGATTGATGGCATCGCTCGCCGTGCCGATGACCGTGGATTCGGTAAATGCCCCGGCTAGCAGACCCGCCGCTGTCCCCATGTCATACCTGAGGAGCTTTGAGACCGTAAAAGCGGTAAGCAGACAGGTGACGCACAGGACGACTGTGAGCGCCATCTGGGACAGGGCATCCTTTTTCAGCCCCCGGAAGAACTGGGGCCCGACCTTGTACCCAGTCGTGAAGAGGAACAGGTCGAAAAAAATGGTCTTTACGATCGCCGGGACCTTGATATCGATCTGCCCGATGAGGACGCCTGCCAGCAGCGTACCCACAACGGTTCCCAGGGTAAACGATCCGATCTTGAACCGGCCAATGAAAAACCCTAGAGCGAGAGCAAGGAAGATAGCCAGTTCCTGATGCTCTTGAAGGGCCTTCACAAAATAGTCCATACTGAGTATCTCCTATAGTGTACGCTCACAAGACCATCGCCTATCCTACACCGTTTCAAGACGTTTGATCCGCGCGTCCCGGCGCACTCATGCAACCGAGATAATGCACGGGACGCGCAGGCGACCGGTTCTCTCAGTACTTCATGAAGAAATCCTGCAGTTTCTTAGGATCGTTCGTATTCATCAGGCCGAGCATGAGCAGGATGCGGGCCTTCTGGGGATTGAGTTCCATAGCGGCGATGAACCCCAGCTTCTCGTCGTCCACTTCCACGTTGCGCACAACGAGGCCGCTGCCCGTGCGTGTAGAGCGTACGACGGCAACGCCCTTCTTGGCAGCTTCTGCAAGTGCGGCAATCGCAGTATCAGTGCTGTTCCCATCGCCCACTCCAGCGAGCACGATGCCTTTCACACCCTTCCCGACGAGGAAGTCGATGGTGTCACGACCGAAATTGGCATAGGAGTAGACGACCTCCACGTACGGCAGGTCGTTAACAACTTTGCCGTCCACGGAAAACTCGCTCTTCGTCGTATGGACCGTGGTGTTGGTGGAAAAGAAGTAGGCCTTGCCCGTGTTCATGACGCCTGCCCGTCCGCGGTTCGGCGACTTGAATGTATCCAGCGCCGTGCTGTTCGTCTTTTGCGCTTCGCGGGCGTAGTGGATCTCATCATTGAGGACGACGAGCGGGCCACGTCCCTTGGCTTCCGGATTGGCTGCTAGTGCTACCGCGTCGTAGAGATTGGCCGGACC
Source organism: Nitrospirota bacterium (assembly GCA_035516965.1). NCBI lineage: Bacteria > Pseudomonadati > Nitrospirota > Nitrospirota bacterium. The sequence goes on along the minus strand of DATIZR010000092.1, from coordinate 1,019 downwards.
GTCCGCACCTATAGCAGTGGCAGGCCGCATGGACCCTACCAGCACGACCGGCTTGTCGCTCTTCACCACAAGGCTGAGGAAGTAAGCCGTTTCCTCCATCGTGTCCGTACCGTGGGTGATGACCACACCGTCGGTGTCGCCTTTGAGAACCTCATTGACCCGCTTCGCAAGCTTCAGCCACACTTCGTGATTCATAGTCTGGCTGCCAATGTTGGCCACTTGCTCTCCGGTGATGTCCGCAAGGTCCTTCAGCTGGGGCACGGCCTTGATGAGGTCATCAACGGAAAAGCTGCCTGACTTGTATCCCGCCTCGCTCGTGCTGGCCTGCGCGCCAGCGATAGTGCCGCCCGTTGCGAGGATCATGATCTTGGGTTTGGCCTGCGCCGCCGACGCGATCAGCATCAGTGCGACGACAGTCGTCAAAATGCTCCGAAACATGTTCGATGTCATTCTCTTCATGGTATTTCCTCCTTGTCTGCTTGGTTGGTTTGTCCTAGTTACTTCTTTTTCGTCATCTTTGATGTAGCAGCCTTCCATTCCTCGACATAGCCCTCGGCCGCCTCCTTGAGGTACTGGCCGATCTTCGGATAAGTATCCTCCGGCAGGTTGGCGAGCGATACCCTGACCGACCAGTCCGGCCCACCGAAGCCACCGCCATGCATCAGCACGACACCTGACTTCTCAGCGAGGCGGAACAGGATATCCGTGCATTCGTAGTTCTTCCGGAGGAACTTCACGAAGTCGGGGCCGTAGACCTTTTCGGCCCAGACCATGATATCGAGTTCTACATAATAGAAAGCCCTGTTCTCATCGGGTGGCGATGGAAGTCCCAAACCTTCCCAGAGCGCCTGGTAACGCCGACGCACGATGAGCTGGCAGAGTGTCTTATAGCTGTTCGCCTTGTCAAGCAGCGCGAACAGGGAGAACAGGGCCATCTGGATCTGCTGGGGCATCGACAGGCCGGCAGTGTGGTTCAGCGCGACCTGGCGGCTATCTGCCACCATGCGGTCGATGAATTT
>DATIZR010000091.1 GCA_035516965.1 Nitrospirota bacterium | reverse complement strand
TGTTCCTGCCTGGCCCGAATGAGCGGGTCAGAACGCTCAGCATCTCGAAGTCCGTCATCAAATCTGTAATCCTCTCGTTGCTTGCCATTGTCGGCTTCTCTCTCTACCTCATTTACGAATACAATGACGTCAAAGACAAGGTCTGGGAACTGCAGTCGATGCGCGAAGAGTTGATGCAACAGAAGGCCCAGGTTCAGAACTTTGCCTTGAACATGCTCGATTACAAGCGCCAGATGTTCCTGCTCCGCGATCTCGATACCAAGCTCCGCAGGGCGGTAAGCCTCGGCCCGCGCGACAAGGCGCATCAGGTGCTCGGCATCGGCGGTCCGGACGAACTGGGGCTTCAGAACCTCACGAGCATGGGAGAGAAAAAGCAGGAAGAGGTCCTGAAAGAAATGCACCAGGAACTGACCCAGCTCAAGGGTGCGGCTTCCCGGCAGGAGACCAGTCTCCAGATGCTGATCGAATACTTTGAAGATAAACGTTCGCTTTACGCATCCACGCCTTCAGTGTGGCCTGTCCGGGGATGGGTCACCTCTCCGTTTGGGAACAGAATCTCCCCGTTCAGCGGCATCTTGACATTTCATGAAGGCTTGGACATAGCGGCGCAGACCGGCACACCCATCGTCGCTCCGGCGGACGGTGTGGTGATCAAAGCGGGCTTTGGCACGGGCTACGGCAACATGGTGGAGATCAGCCACGGCTACGGTATCAAGACGATCTATGGCCACAATTCCCGGCTGAATGTCAAGCCGGGTCAGCGGGTAAAACGAGGCGATGTCATCGCTTATCTCGGCGACTCCGGCTCCAGCACCGGTCCTCACCTGCACTACGAAGTGCGGGTAAACGGCCTGCCGGTGAACCCCGTTCGCTATCTTAATTAAGTCAAAGAGGCCCCCGGCGGTCATACTCATTCCATCGTGAATCCTATCTTGCCTATGGCTTCTCTTCCGATTACATACGAAGTACCAGCTCGTTCACTAGCCGGGGAAAAGGGCGTGGGGGATGAACGGAGAAGCTCTTTCCCTTTGATAAAAACGCTTCCGCATAAAGGCACAAGCAGCCGGACAAACCGGCTCCGGCCCGATGCGGAAACCGCAAGGAGGGAGTAAGCAATATGTCTACCGGGAAAGTGAAGTGGTTCAACGAGTCAAAAGGGTATGGTTTTATAGAGCCGGACGGGGGTGGAAGAGACGTCTTCGTTCACTACTCGGCGATCCAGGGAGAGGGGTACAAGACCCTTTCCGAGGGGCAGATGGTCGAGTTTGAGATCACCCAGGGCGAGAAAGGCCCCCAGGCCGCAAATGTGATGAAAGCTTCCTAAGCTCATCTTACGCTGCTGATTCACTAGCAGATAAATAGAGACGATACCTGAAGCCCCGGGTTCCCCCTCCCGGGGTTTTTGCTGTCCTGACGGCCGAGAGCGGGCAGTTCACGTTTCAGCATCGCCGCCTTGTCCTTCATCATTGAAGTCCTGCCTCGGGACGTTCCTGCTCCCGGTTTTCCCTTTTCTTCACTTCTGCCCTAAAAGCATCTGGACGCGTTTCATCATTTCCGGAGCGTCCCATACCTCAAGCCCGCTGAAACTTTCCACGATGATTCCGTTCCGGTCGATAAGATAGGTGGCGGGGAGCGCGGGTCCGGCATATGCTTTGCCATACACTTCCTTGCCGGCATCGAGAAGTACCAGGAAGGCAATATTGTTCTTCGCCACATAGTCCCGGACCGGCTTGTCGGACGGATCGATCGAGACTGCGATGACCTGCAGTCCCTTGTCCTTCAACGTCAGGAAGAGGCGGTTCAACGACGGCATTTCTGCCATGCAGGGTGCGCAGAGCATCGACCAGAAATTGAGCAGGACCACCTGACCCCGGAGTGATTCGAGCGAGACAGCCCTGCCCGAGATGTCGGTCAGCGTGAAGGGGGGTGCATAGCTGCCCGCCTCCGTCCCGACCTCGGAAACGCCTGCGGCGCTGCAGAGGGAGGAAAGGGAGAGCAGGCACAGGAGCAAAACAGCAGGAGGAGAATATTGCATGGTCACAATACTAGTCTTCGATCTCATTTCTGTCAAGGGGATACCCATTCGCGAACAAAAGAGGTTGTCAAATTCCCCGTGCCAAAAGGCTCACGAGGGTTCAGAACTGGACGTCGAAGGTGAGGTACAGGTCCTTTGCCGTGTCAACGGGAGCCATGATTTGCTGGTTAATCGGGCTTGTTGAGGTGAGGTCCGATATGTTTACCGGTGCTCCGATCCAGAAATTGCTGCCCGTATACGCGAACCGGTAATACTGGTAGCCGAGCCTCAGGAAAGCCTTGGCATTCCTTGAGATGGGTTTCCGGTCGAGTTCCTGGATCAGGTATACTTCGTACACGCTGCCGCGGGTACCCAGCTTGCTCGTCCAGATATCGTCCTCGGACGGAACCATGCCGATCCAGTTCTTTGACCCCCGGTTATACTCTACGCCGATCTTCGTGCGGTTCATGTCATAGCGTGCGCCTGTATAGAGCGCATATCCTTCCTTGCTCACCGGTCCCTCGCCGCCTGCGCCGACCGACGTCCAGAGAAGGCCCCAGGGAGACGTGTTTGAATTGAACGTATTGTTATTGGGATCTGTCTTGCTCTGGCCCGCTGACAGGAAGAGATTGAGTGGTCCGAACTTGCCCGTGGCGACGCCGCCGAGCCACCGAATGTTCCCCAGGTTCTCCGTGGGTCCTGAAGTACCAAAGGCTCCGTCCGAAGGCGTGTCGGAGATATGCCAGCCTTTCTGATACTGCAATTCGACGTGGACCAGATCGGAGTCCAGAACAGCCAGGTTCATGCCGAGAAAATCAGTATCCCTCAGGCTGGCGCCCGTGGTTGGCTGATAGCCGCTGTCAAATCCTTTGCCGTAGCAGAGCTTTGCGTATGCGCCCGGCAGCGCATTGATGTCCGGAGCGAACCCGAGGGTCATCCCGTCGAATGCATAGTCGATCATGAGGCTCGGCATACCGGCTGTTCCCGTCGTCTCCTGGTTCTGCCTCAGGTTGCCCGGTATACCGCCGGTGGACGGCCTGCGGCCGACCGAGAACCAGGCGGGTGCATCGAAGAGATTGCCGACCGTCGCATAGACATAGTCCACACGGAGAGCGTTGTCCGAAGGCACATGGCCGATCGTGCCGTCATTCACGCCCATTGCCCTGTCGCCAAAGAAGCCCACAGGGACGGCTGTCCCGCCCTCGACCGGCGTTGCGGTCTCATGGCCCCACACCTTGTACATAAGGAAGCGGGCCTTCACGGTCACGTCCTCAAGAGCATCGGCCTTCAGGTTCAGGCCGAAGCGGTTAAGCATGAGCGAGCTGTTTTCCACGGTAAATCCGGCCATGGCGGAACCCAGCGGGTTCGCCCCGGTGAGGTCGGCCTGCCGGTAGTCATGGATCGATCCCTTCAGGTAGTCGTACCGGAACCGGTAGTCGCCGCCGATCTGGAGCCACGACGGGTCATCGGCTGCGGCTACGCCGGCACAGAGGAGATGGAGGGAAAGGACGGCCAAAAGAAGCTTCTTCATGAGCGGTGCCTCCTTTCGAACGGCGATGACGGGAGGGATCTGCAGGAGCGCGATACACCCCGGATCACTGCTTCCCGGCCTCATGCAACAGGAGAGCATAACCGGAGAAAGGCGATGTGAGATGCAGTATCGAAGTGTCTGGAAATAGTTAAGCGGCAGGCTCGGAAAGGAAGGGTGTGGCGCACGGAAGATGCTGCCTATGCCCCGGTCACCGCTTTTTTCCTCGCGGCATGCTGTTCAAAAAGAACTTCCTTCATCAGGGAGCATGCTTCGATGACCTTGGGATTCGAGACGCGGTAGTAGATGTTCACGCCTTCGCGCCGCGTCGTCAGGATCCCCTTGTGGCGCATTACCGCGAGGTGCTGCGAGACATTCGCTTTCGATGCGCCCAGGGCCGTCACCAGTTCGGTCACGGTCTTTTCTTCATTGCGGAGCGTGTTCAGGATCTCGATCCGTTTGGGGTTGGTGAGGGTCTTGCAGATGTCGGCTTGCATTTCATAGATCGATCTATCGATTGGGATGCTCTTCATGCATTCTTTTGTACACGGATGGGGTTTTTTTGTCAAGCAGGAAAGAGATTTCATATCAGTAATTTGTTTTTTTAGAACATCTGTTTATATTTTCAAGGATTTGGGCTGGAAAATCCCGCTCCCACGAGCCGGGCGTGCGCTCAGGCGGTCAGTGTTCTGTCTTGATCACAGGCATTTTGAGGAGGATTGCGAGGAACCGATTCCTCGGGCAGTTCATTTCTCTTGAATTGTTTGCCGGAAAAATGTTATAAATGACTGATTTCCAAGCATCCACGTATAATCCCTGAATTCACGCGATCATGGAGAAGAGCAACGGATGATAGGCACACTATTAAAAAAGGTATTCGGAACGGCCAATGAGCGTGAACTGAAGCGCATCCAGGTGGTCGTCGACGAGATCAACGCCCTTGAGCCGGGCATTTCCCGGCTTTCCGACGCGGAGCTTAAAGCGAAGACCGACGAGTTCAAGAAGCGTCTTGAAGGGGACGAGACCCTCGGTGACCTTCTGCCCGAGGCGTTCGCCGTGGTCCGCGAGGCCTCGAAACGGACCCTCGGGATGCGCCACTTCGACGCCCAGCTGATCGGCGGCATCGTCCTGCACCAGGGCAGGATCGCCGAGATGAAGACCGGCGAGGGCAAGACCCTGGTCGCCACGCTCCCGGTCTACCTGAACGCGCTGTCCGGCATGGGCGTCCACGTCGTAACCGTGAACGACTATCTGGCCCGCCGCGACGCTCAGTGGATGAGCCCGGTCTACAATTTCCTGGGGCTCACCGTGGGCGTGATCGTCCACGGCCTTACGGATGAGCAGCGGAAAGAGGCCTACGGGTCGGATGTCACCTACGGGACCAACAACGAGTTCGGGTTCGACTATTTGCGGGACAACATGAAGTTCGCGCTCGACGAGTATGTCCAGCGCGAGCTCAACTTCGCGATCGTGGACGAGGTCGACTCGATCCTGATCGACGAAGCGAGAACACCGCTCATCATCTCCGGCCCCACGGAAGACTCAACGGACAAATATTACAAGATCAACCGCATCATTCCGAGCCTCACGAAGGAAGCGGACTATACCATCGAGGAAAAGACCAAGACCGCTGCCCTGACCGAGGAGGGAAACATCAAGGTCGAGAAGATGCTGAACGCCGGCAACCTCTACGACCCCTCCAATGTCGATCTCGTGCACCACGTGCACCAGGCGCTGAAGGCGCATGCCCTGTTCCAGCGCGACGTGGACTACGTGGTGAAGGACGGCGAGGTGATGATCGTCGACGAGTTCACGGGCAGGCTCATGCCGGGCAGGCGCTGGAGCGACGGCCTGCACCAGGCGATCGAGGCGAAGGAGGGCGTGAAGATCGAAAACGAGAACCAGACCCTGGCCTCGATCACGTTCCAGAACTATTTCCGGCTCTATTCAAAGCTCGCGGGCATGACCGGCACGGCCGAGACCGAGGCCGCGGAGTTCGCGAAGATCTACAACCTCGACGTGGTGGTGATCCCGACCCACCGGCCCATGGTCCGCATCGACAACGCCGATTTCATCTACAAGCACGAGACGGGGAAGTTCAACGCGGCCATAGCCGAGATCGAGGAGCGGCACAAGAAAGGCCAGCCCGTGCTGGTCGGAACCATCTCCATCGTCAAGTCCGAGACGCTCGCCGCCATGCTGAAGAAGAAAGGCATCCGGCACTCCGTCCTGAACGCCAAGTACCACGAGATGGAGGCCGAGATCGTCGCGCAGGCCGGCAGGTACCAGGCAGTCACGATCGCCACGAACATGGCCGGCCGCGGAACGGACATCGTGCTGGGCGGAAATCCCGAGGGCCTGACGCGCCAGGCGCTCAAGAGCAAGGACTATACCCGGGAGGAATGGGACAAAACGCTGGCCGAGTTCAGGGATGTGTGCGCGAAGGAGAAGGAAAAGGTCATCGAGGCCGGCGGGCTCCATATTCTCGGCACCGAACGCCATGAGGCGCGCCGGATCGACAACCAGCTGCGCGGCCGCTCGGGACGCCAGGGCGACCCGGGTTCTTCCCGTTTCTATCTTTCGCTCGAGGACGATCTCCTCCGGATATTCGGCTCCGATCGCATCGCGGGCCTCATGGGCAGGCTCGGCATGGAGGAGGATGTGCCCATCGAGCACCGGATGGTGTCCCGGGCCATCGAGAACGCTCAGAAGAAGGTGGAAAACCACAACTTCGAGATGCGCAAGCACATCCTCGAGTACGACGACGTGATGAACCAGCAGAGAAAAGTCATTTACGAGCAGCGCCGCCAGATCCTGGCAGGCGAGGACCTCAAGGAAGAGGTCCTCGGGCTGGCGGAGGAACTGCTCGATGGCGTGCTCGGCTTCTACTGTCCGGAGAACGCCTATCCCGAGACCTGGGACGTGACCGGACTCCGGGACGCCCTCGCGGCAAAGTTCTCCTATCACCTGAAGAGCGACTTCGACGCCCGTGAGCTGCAGCGGGAGGAACTGCGTGAAAAGCTCTGGGAGACGCTCAGGCAGAGCTACGAGGACAAGGAAAAAGAGATCAGCTCCGACGTCATGCGCCACATCGAGAAGGTGTTCATGCTCCAGGCAGTCGACCACCAGTGGAAGGACCACCTTCTCGCCATGGACCACCTGAAGGAGGGCATCGGCCTCAGGGGCTACGGCCAGAAGGACCCGCTCATCGAGTATAAGAAGGAAGGCTTCGACATGTTCGAGGAGATGAAGCTGCGCATCGTCGAATCAACGGTCGAGAACCTCTTCCGGATCCGGGCCGCGGCAAAGGAGCAGAGCCGCGAGATCGAGCGGAAACAGAAGCGCCAGGTGGCGAACCTCACCTTTGTGGGAGCGGGAGACGCGGCAGCCGCTTCAGCGCCCCAGCCGGTGCACGCGGGCGCGAAGGTCGGCAGGAACGATCCCTGCCCGTGCGGCAGCGGACTGAAATATAAAAAGTGCCATGGGAAGTAGATAAACGGGTAGGTTTCCGCACCGCATGAAAAAAAATCTCGCAGCAAGATGAAGGAACATTTTATTGTCGGCTGCTGGCTGCAAACAAGGGTTAAATTCAGAGCGCAGAAGATAAATCAATTTTCACATCAGATGAAAAAGTAAAAAAGGCTTAGAGCATCCTCTAAGCCTTTTTTGTTGGCAATTCGGAAAGACATTTTTCCGCAACGCCCAGGCGGTCGCGTTGTTTAGGGGATCCTACCGGCTCATGCCGGAGGGGTTCCTCTGGCCGGATTGGTCCAGAACAGACCGAACTGGGCGGTCTTCTTGGCCCCTTTCATCGGGGATCGGTTTCCCAACAGAAAGTAACCGGGAGCCCTTGATGGGCCGAGGTTAAAGTTTTATTCTCCGGTGCCGATACATTGACTGAGGCAGGTTGCGTTCACGGGCTGACGGCGCGCCGGAGATGCCCTCATGCCCGTGGATTGCAGCATCGACATGAACAGAGAGCTTTACATAGGGGGCAACATCGATGCCCAGTTCCGCCAGTGGCTGATCCGGGCAAGCGCGTGGGGAGCCGTGCTCTTTCTCATGTTGAGCGCTCTCGACTACTTCGTTGCGCGCGGGTATTTCACGCGGTTCCTTGCCTACCGGGTCATCATATCGTTCCTGCTGCTGGCGATCTCCGCGGTTGCGGCGCGGTCGGCAAACCGCCTCGTTCATCTCCTCCTTGCGTATGCGGCGATCGGCGGGTCGGCGGCTACCATCGAGATCATGATCCTCCAGATCGGCGGCCATGCCTCGTCCTACTACGTCGGGATGATCCTCCTTTGCGTGGCGGCACCGGGTCTCCTTCCGGCGCGATTTTCCTTCTATGCGGCATCCGTCGTCCTCATCTATTGCGTGTATCTCCTGCCCATCGTGATGACCGAACGGATCACGAACAGGGAGGCGTTCTTCACCTCGAATGCCTTCATGGTCATGATCTTCTCCACGGTGCTGCTCATGCGCTACCTGAACGGCGTGAGCCTCGCCAAGGAGCTGGGGCTGCGGTACGATCTGGAACAGTCCAAGGAGCGCCTCGAAGACGCAGTCCAGGCCCGCACGCGGGAGCTGTCGCAGGTCGTCCTCCGCCTGCAGCAGGAGATCGTTGACCATGAACGGACCGAGAAACAGCTTCACCGCTACTCCCGGGACCTGAAGGACAGAAACGACGAGCTCAGATCATTCGTGTACAGCATCTCTCACGATTTGCGGACGCCGCTCGTGAACCTGAAGGGCTTCTCCGCCGAGCTGGGCGGCTCCCTCCGGCACATCAGCGCGTTTCTGGACAGCGGTATTACCGGCTTCGCCGGCAAGGAGCGAACGCGTCTTCAGCATGTCGTCCAGGAGGAGATTCCTGCGGCACTGGGTTTCATCAATGCGTCGTCCGATAAAATTCACGCGCTGATCAATGCTTTCCTGAAGCTCTCCCGCATCGGGAATAGGACGCTGTCCTTCGAACCGATAGACATGACCGGACTGGTCCGATCGCTCGTCGAGTCACAGGCAGGGGCGATCGCGAGGAAAGGTATCACGGTGGCCATTGATGCCCTGCCGCAGATCACCGCGGACCGGAACGCCCTGGAACAGGTCGTGGGCAGCATCGTGGACAATGCGATCAAGTACACCGAGGCCGGCAGCGGAGGTATTCTCGAGGTACGGGGAGAGCGGAATGATTCGGAGAACCTGTTCCATTTCCGCGACAACGGCCGGGGGATCGCACCCGACGATGTCTCCCGGGTGTTCGATCTCTTCAGCCGGCTCGGGCCGCAGGACGGTTCCGGCGAGGGTATGGGCCTCGCCTATGCGAAGGCGCTCGTGCGGCGCCACGGCGGGCGCATCTGGTGCGACACAACGCTTGGAACGGGAACGACCTTCAGTTTTTCGATCTCACACGACCTGCGGAGTACGCCTGCATCAGGTGACACCGCGGGGGGACTTCCCATGCCGCCTCCTTGACTCCACGGCGGCGTTCCTTTCCGCCTGGAACCCGGGGTCTGTTGCGACCGCCGGATCGAGCAGGAATGCCCGTATCCCTTGTTTTCCTCCCCATGCCGGCCCGAAGACTTCTCTTAAGAGTTGATGCGAATATGCCGATAAGTGCGTATACGTCCTTGATATGCGCGGCGAAAGCAGACATGGCTGTGACCGTCAAGGCGCAGATCGAACGATGTGTGGTCCCGTTTGGCACACATTCACCCCGGGAGGGACACAATCAGCTCCCGACGAGGGGCAACTCGTCTCTACTGCGGCAAACAGCGAGGGCTAGCTATGAAAAACCAAGAATCGGTCATGATTCTCCTGGTCGAGGACGATCCCGGGCACGCACTGCTCATAGAGAAGAACCTCCGGCGTGCGGGGATCGCGAACGAGATCATCACGCTCGATAACGGGCAGAAAGCCGTCGATTTTCTCTTCAAGAAAGGCGAGTACAACGGAGACGGGCACCCAGCCCCGCCGCTCATTCTGCTTGACCTCAATCTCCCGATCATCGATGGGTACCAGGTGCTCACCATCATTAAAAATGACGACCGTACGAAGCAGATCCCGGTCGTGATGCTGACGACCACCGACAGCCCGCATGAGATCTCACGGTGCTATGAGCTTGGGTGCAATGTGTTTGTAACGAAACCCGTGGAATACGAGAAGTTCAGCGAGGCTGTCAGGATGCTCGGCCTGTTTCTTTCGGTCGTCAAGATACCGGAAAAGAAATGAGATTGCGGTCCACCATTGTCCGCGTGCGAACCCTGTGAGGTAAGAACGAATTTGATAGTTCAATTGATGAATCCGGGCAATTACCAATACAGCGGTTATATGATGCCCATGCTGTCTGTCGGGGCGGCAATTGCCGCCCTGGGATTCTTTGTCTTCGTCCGGGAGCATTGGTCCCGCAACGGCGTTCTGTTCCTCCTCATGTGTCTGAGCATCAGCCTCTATTTATGCGCCGCGGGGGCGAGCTATGCGTGCCTTGACGACGGGCTGTCGCTTCTCTGGATCAGGATCTCGCAGCTGGGCTCCATCTTTATCCCCAGTACCATATTTCTGTTTACCAGTGCCCGCATGGGGCTGGCCTATCGTTATCGCTTCCTGCTCGCGGCCAGCCTGGTTCTCTCGACGCTTTTCACTCTGGGAAACTTCTTTACGGATCTGCACATCAAGGGGAGCGGCTCGTTCTTCTGGGGAAAATTCGTGCAGTATGGCCCGCTGGGGTTCGTGTTTACCGGGTTTTTCTTCTGTATCATGGTCTTCATCCTCCGCCTCTTCTGGCGGGAATACCGTCGCAGTACGACGGAGAGGCATAAGAAAAGAATCGGCGGGCTGCTCATAGCATTCAGCGGCGGCTACCTGGGCGCGGTCGACTTTCTTCCTGCACTGGGCATTCCCGTCTATCCCTTCGGGTATATCCCCATATTCTTCTTTGTCATCACAAGCGCGTACGTCATCATGCGGTATAAACTGGTGGACATTACGCCGGAGGTTGCCGCCGCCCAGATCCTGGAGACCATGGAAGGGGCCGTGATCGTCGTGGACCTGGAGAGCCGGATCCAGGTCATCAATCGTGTTGCGCTGGAAATGCTGGGGTATCGAAAATCGGAACTTCTCGGACAGGATCTGGTGTCCATTCTTCCGGTGCTCGCTGACATGAGCGCCGCCGGGACAGGAGCGCATTCCTCCGGCCGGGAGACGGTCTGGCACGGCAGGGACGGGCGGAAATACGACGTCAGCGTGTTCGCATCCCCGCTTACCGAGGGCGGCAGCGTTCCCCTCGGCATGGTTTTCGTTGCCCTCGACATCACCGAGCGGAAGCAGGCAGAGGAGCAGCTGAAGGAATCCCTCTCCATCAAGCGGGCCACCCTGGAATCCACTGCGGACGGCATACTCGTGGTCGATGACCAGGGGAACGTGGTCGATTATAACGGGAAGTTCACGGACCTCTGGAACCTCCCGCCAGAGCTGATGGAACAAAAGAACGATGACCGGCTCCTTCAGCATGTCCTTGGTCAGTTGAAGTCCCCGGAGACATTCATTCGCAAGGTCAGGGAACTCTACGATCATCCGGACGCCGAAAACTTCGATGAAGTCCTGTTCAAGGACGGCCGCATTTTCGAACGCTATTCCATCCCGCACCGTTTGGAAGGCAGGAGCGTGGGCAGGGTATGGAGTTTCCGGGACGTTACCGAACGCAAGCGGGTCGAGCAGGCGCTGCAGCTCACCCAGTTCGCCATTGACCGGGCATCGATCGGCTGCTTCTGGATCGCCGAAGACGGCCGGCTGTTCTACGTCAACGATCAGGCGTGCCGGTCGCTCGGCTATACGTGCGAGGAACTTCTGGGCAGGTCTGTCCCGGACATCGATCCCGAGCTCACGCCCGGAATGTGGAATGCCGTCTGGCAGGATCTTCTTCGGGCCAAGGTGCTTGCCTTCGAGACCATTCATCAGCGAAAGGACGGCACCCGGTTCCCCGTTGAGATCACGGCCAATTACGTTGCATTCGGCGAGCAGGAGTACAGCTGCGCATTTGTGCGTGACATAACCGAGCGGAAGCAGGCTGATGCGCGATTGAAGAGCTACTCGGATGAACTCGTGGAGATCAACGAAGAGCTCAAGAAATTCGCCTACATCGTGTCCCACGACCTTCGCGCGCCGCTCGTCAACATCAAGGGGTTTTCCCAGGAACTTGACCGGTCGCTCCGGGAGATCGAGCCCTGTTTCGACAAACACCTCCCGCTGCTCGACCTCGCGGAGAAGGAGCGGATCGCTCCGATCTTGAAAAAGGACATACCGGAGGCGCTCAAATTCATCGGGTCCTCTGTCAACCGGATGGACAACCTGATCAATGCCATCTTGAAACTGTCCCGCGCCGGCAGGCGGAAGCTCGATCCCGAACCGTTGCAGATGCGGAATGTCGTGCTGGACATCCTGAATACGCTTGAGCACCAGCTCGCATCGCACGGTGTGGCGGTAACGGTCGGTGACCTTCCCGTGATCGTCGCGGACAGGACAGCGATGGAGCAGATCTTCGGCAACCTGCTGGACAACGCGATCAAGTATCTCGAGCCCGGCCGTCCTGGGGTGATCGCGGTCTCTTCCGAACGCAACGAACAGGAGTTCTCGTTCCATGTCCGCGACAATGGCAGAGGCATGGCCCGGGAGGATATTCCAAAGGCGTTTGAGATCTTCCGCCGTGTCGGCAGGCAGGATGTTCCCGGCGAAGGACTGGGCCTTGCCTACGCAAAAACGCTTATTCGGTCGCTGGGTGGACGGATCTGGTGCGAATCCGAACTCGGAGCCGGTACGGTATTCTCTTTTACCGTACCTCTCACGGCGCAAGACCGTGAACCCGCCCTGCTATCCTGACCGCCTCGTTTGGGGACGAGACAGGGAGGCTGCAAGCCGGAGCGGACGAACAACATCGGCGACCGCAAGGCGGGGAGCAGGCAAGGGTCAACTGCAGCCGGAACCACCTTCAGCGTTTCCTTCCCCGGCCCATCCGGGGAAGAGAGTGGGTTGCCGGGAACGGGAGGAGGAAGACGATGAGCCTGCAGGCGCCACGAGCCAGGGCAATTCTCCTGGTGGAAGATGATCCCGGGCATGCCGTGCTGATCAAAAAAAATCTTCTGCGCGCCGGGATCACGCACGACATCGTCGTGCTGGATGACGGCCAGAAGGCGGTCGACTATCTTCTCAGGCAGGGTGCCTTTGCCACGGACGAACACCTGCCCCCGGTCCTCGTGCTCCTCGATCTCAACGTGCCGGTGCTGAACGGGTACCAGGTGCTGAGGATCATCAAGAGCGACGAGCGCTCGAAACGGATTCCGGTGGTCGTCCTGACGACGACCGACAACCCCCACGAGATCGAGCGCTGCTACGAATCCGGCTGCAACATGTACGTGACGAAGCCGATAGAATATGACCGGTTCATCGAGACGATCCGGAGGATCAGCATGTTCCTTTCGATCGTCAGGACGCCGGTGAAGGAGTGAGGACCATGGTTGATATTACCCAGACCCGCATTCTCTATATGGAAGACGACCCGGGCATCTCCGTCCTGCTGCAGAAAAGCCTGGAGCGGCGCGGTTTTCGCGTGGACACGGCGACGAACGGCGAAGAGGGCCTGAAGATGGCCGCGGAGGCGAGCTATGACGTGCTCCTCGTTGATTACAACATGCCGTTCCTCGGCGGGCTCGACGTCATCCGCGAGCTCTCCCGGAACGGCCCCGGCGTCCCGATCATCATGGTGACGGGCGACGGGAACGAAGAGGTCGCCGTCGAGGCGCTCAAGCTGGGGGCGTCCGATTACATCGTGAAGGACGTTGAAATGCGCTACCTCAAGCTCATTCCCGCCGTCATCGACCGGGTGCTCTCCCAGCAGCAGCTCATCCGGGAGCGCAACCAGATGCAGGAAACCGTGCGGGAGAGCGAAGAGCGCTACCGGCGGCTGGTGGAACTATCGCCCGACGGCATCGCCGTCCACATCGAGGGAAAATTCGTGTTCCTGAACCCGGCCGGCGCCCACCAGCTCGGCGCGTCAACCCCGGACCAACTGGTCGGCACGTCGGTCTTCGCGGTCGTGCATCCCGAATTTCAGGAGATAGCCCGCTCTCGGGTCCAGCAGGTGTCCAGCACGAAAGAATCGGTGAACTGGATTGAGGAAAGATTCGTACGACTCGACGGCACCGTCATCGACGTGGAGGTCGCCAGCGTTTACTTGCCCTTCGAAGGGAAACAGGCGGTGCAGACCATCTTCCGGGACATTACGGACCGCAAGCGGATCGAGCAGCGGCTCGAACAGCTGGCGCTCTACGATACGCTGACCGGGCTTCCCAACCGCACGCTGTTCTACGACAGGATGAACCAGCTCCTGGCGCTCGCGAAGCGCAACGACTATGTCCTCGCCCTGCTGTACGTGGACCTGGACCGTTTCAAGGAGGTCAACGACCGGCGCGGCCACGAAGTGGGTGATCTGGTGCTCAAGGAGGCGGCCCAGCGGATGACTTCGTGCACCCGGAGATCCGATACCGTCGCCCGCATGGGCGGCGATGAATTCGTCGGCATCTGCGGACGGATCGCCTCGCAGCGGGACGCCGGCATCGTGGCGGAGAAGCTCATCAGCGCCCTCGCCATGCCCTTTCACATCAGGGAACGCGACACCGTCATCGGCGCGAGCATCGGCATCAGCCTCTATCCCAACGACGGCGACGATGTGGAAACGCTCGTCGCCAAGGCCGATCAGGCCATGTACCGCGTGAAGGCAACGGGAAAAGGCGGCTACCTGTTCTTCAGCGATATCCCCGTCTGATCGCGCATCCGGCGGTATGGAGTTCCGTGCCCCGGCAGCAGTCCGGCGCGAAACCGACGAAGGAGAGAAGTGAACGGAATGAACGAGACGCCCCTGCGGATCCTGTACATGGAGGACGATGCCATCCTCTCGCAACTGATGCATCGGCACCTGCAGCGGCGGGGCTATCGGCTCGACCTCGCGAAGAACGGGGAGGAAGGGCTTGCCGCGCTCCAGAAGGAGACGTACGACCTCCTGCTGGTCGATTACCACATGCCCGTCCTCAACGGGATGGGGGTTATCGACGCCCTGGCTCAGCGGGGGGTCGCCGTTCCCCTCATCATGATCACCGGCGAGGGCAATGTGGACGTGGCGGTGCAGGCCCTCAAGCGCGGAGCTGCGGACTATATCGAGAAAGACGCCGGGATGACGTTCCTGGAGCTCCTGCCGGCCGTGATCGACCACGTCATGGAGCGGCAGCGCCTCGTCCGTGAAAAGGAACAGATGGTCCGGGCCGTGCAGGAGAGCGAGGAGCGATACCGGACCCTGTTCGCCCAGAGCCCGCTCCCCATGTGGGTCGTCGACGCATCGAGCGGACGGTTCCTGGCAATCAACGGCTCCGCCGTCAAGCACTTCGGCTATTCTGCGGAGGAATTCCTGTTGATGACCGTCTCCGACATCCTCGCGGAGAACGAACGGGCGAAGGACCCTGTCCCGGGGAAACAGGATCTCTTCGCCGGCCGGCTGCGCCTGAAGAGCGGGGGGACCGTCGAGGTCGAGCTTGCCCGTCACGCCGTCACCCTGGGCGGGAATCGGGCGCAGGTGGTCATCGCGACCGACGTGACCGAGCGCAAACGACAGGAGGAGGAGCGGCTCCGGGCGCAAAAGCTCGAGTCCCTCGGGCACCTTGCAGGCGGCCTTGCCCACGACTTCAACAATGTCCTCACGGCGATCCTCGCAAACATCTCGCATGCCAGGATGGACACGCTTGACGGAAAGAATGTCACCGAACTGCTCGAGGGCGCTGAACGGGCGGCCTTCCGGGCCCGCGACCTCGCCTACCAGCTCTTGACGTTCTCCCGCGGCGGGGAGCCGATCAAGAAGGTCATCCCCTTCGCCGAGGTCGTCAAGAGCGCGGCCGAGTTCGCGCTCCGCGGCTCCCGCACCCGCCTCGAGTTCGCCATCGCCCCGGACCTTCATGAAGTGGAGGCGGATGAGGCGCAGCTCCGGCAGGTCGTGAGCAATATCGTCATCAACGCCGACCAGGCGATGCCCGCGGGGGGCGTCGTCCGGCTGGAGGCCGCAAATGTCGCGATCGGACCGGAAAACGGGACGGAGGCCGCGCCAGGGACGTATATAAAGCTTTCGTTCGCGGACCAGGGGCCGGGCATTCCCCCCGAGATCCGCGACAAGGTCTTCGACCCCTATTTCACGACCAGGAAGAACGCGAGCGGCATGGGGCTCGCCACGAGCTACTCGGTCGTGCGGCGCCACGGCGGCATGATCTCCGTAGGACCGGGCGCCGTTACGGGGGCAAACGTAACAATCCTCCTTCCCGCGGTAAAGGCGAAGGCCGCGCCGGCTCCCGTCTGCTCCGCCCGCCCCGCCGCGAGGGGAAGGGGACGCGTCCTGATCATGGATGATGAGGAGATCGTCCGATCTGCGACCGGAGCCATCCTCGGCGCTCTCGGCTATGAGGTCGCCTATGCCCGGGACGGGGCAGAGGCCGTTTCAGCCTACCGCGCAGCCCGCGATGCAGGCAGGTCCTTCTCGGTCGTCATCATGGACCTGACGATCCCCGGAGGAATGGGCGGCAGGGAGGCGATCGAGCAGATCCGCCTGATCGATCCCCAGGTGAATGCCATCGTGTCGAGCGGGTATTCCGACGACCCGATCATGTCGAACTATGCAGACTATGGTTTCCGGGGCGTTGTTCCGAAACCCTATACCCTCCCCATGCTCAGGAAGGCCATCGAGGGCCTGCTGGGACCGATGTCATGACCCCCTGTTGCCGCGCCGGCCCCGGGATACCTTGGGAGAGGCGGCAGCAGGTCAAGGCAATTCTTTATCGGCAAACAAACAAGCCCCCACAAGGCATTGTCATTCTGTTGAATTTCCCTCCGCAGAGTTCTGAGAGATTTTCATTCCGGGACCAAGCATGCAATTTGCCGTAATGTTCTGTTCGGGATCCTGTCCGCGACATTGTGCAAGCACTTTCCGACCTTGCCAACTGCTGGCCTCCGCGTTATTCTTGAATTGTGGCACGGTGTTCCATCCTAAGAGGATGCGAGCACCCTTCATCACGAGCGGTATTGTAACCGAAACGGCCATGAGCCAGGGCCCGCGGCCCGCGCAGAAAGAGAAGGGGACCCATGAAAAGAATATGCCCGAGCCTCCTCGCAATAGTGACAATCCTTTTCATCGCCGCTGTTGCGCCGGCCGGCGAAGCGCGCAAGGCGGTCCCCCTGCCGGAGCCGCAGATGCAGGGGGGCAGGCCGCTCATGCAGGTGCTGAAAGACAGAAGCTCCGGACGGTCCTTCAGCCCGGAAAAGCTGCCGCTGCAGGTGCTTTCCAACCTGCTCTGGGCCGCCTTCGGCATCAACCGGCCCGAGTCGGGGCACCGGACCGCTCCGTCAGCAAGGAACTGGCAGGAGATCGACATCTACGTGGCGACGGCGGACGGCCTCTACCTCTATGAGCCAAAAGAGCACCTGTTGCGTCAGGTCCTGTCAGAGGACATCCGGGCAATGACCGGGACCCAGGCCTTTGTCAGGGAGGCGCCGATCAACCTGGTGTATGTCGCTGATCAGGCCCGGATGAGCGGGGCTTCCCCGGAAGATGGAGAACGATACGCGGCTGCTGACACGGGGTTCATCGCGGAAAATGTGTATCTCTTCTGCGCGTCGGAACGGCTGGCCACCGTCGTGCGCGGCTCCGTTGACCGGGCAGGTCTTGCCCGCACTATGAAGCTCCGGCCCGAGCAGCGGATCATGCTGGCGCAGACGATCGGGTATCCCGGAAAGTAGGTCCGGTCTCTCCCCTCCTGCCGGAAGCGGTGAACGTCGTCGTTATCCCGTCAGATTGAGATTTACAACAGACACAAGAGCCGCTATAATCTACTCCAGCCTTTCGTCCCGCGTCCCGAATGGGGATCGATCTGGAGTCATATGCGCGTCGCCGGAATACAAATAGCCGCCGGGCCCGAGCTTGACCGCACCGTGCAGCGGGCCATCGAGATGGTCGAGATCGCAGCCGAGAAGGAAGCGCGGATCATCTGCTTTCCCGAGCTCTTCCTGAACCCGTGGTTCCCGAGGGAGGAGAACAAGGCGGCCTTTTCGCTGGCGCTCAGTTCCCTCGGCGGCACCCTCGGCCGGTTCCAACAGGCCTCGGAGCGCACGAAGACGGTCCTTGTCGTCCCGTTCTTCGAATCGCAGAACGGGACATACTTCAACAGCGCAGCGGTGTACGATTCCGGCAGACTCCTCGGCGTTTACCGGAAGATCCACGTTCCCGACATCCCGCTCTATCGCGAACGCTTCTACTTTTCCCCCGGCGACAGCGGGCTCCCGGTTTTCGAGACATCGAAGGGCAGGATCGGCATCCAGATCTGCTGGGACAACCTCTTCCCCGAAGGCTCCCGCGTCCTGGCGCTCAAGGGCGCGGAGATCATCTTCGCCCCGACCGCCGCGGCGCTCAACAATCACCGCCACTGGGAAACGGCGATCTCCGCGAACGCCTTCGCGAACAATCTCTTCATCTTCCGCGTGAACCGCGTCGGCAAGGAAGGCGACCTGTCGTTCTACGGCCGGAGCTTCTGCGCCGGTCCCTGGGGCGAACTGGTTTCCGAACTGGCCGGCGGCAAGGAGGCCATCGTGCTTGCTGACGTCGATCCCAAAGAGCGCGAAGAAGCAACTGAGACCTGGGGCTTCCTCCGGCAGCGGAAACCGGGCGAGTACGGGGAACTCGTGAAGTAGTTCCGCGTCCTTTATTATCTTTTCGCCTCAAGTCCAATTACAGTATTGAATGGGGAACGGTCGGGAAGGGGGGGGACGTGAAAGGGTGAGCTTATGACCAAGGCGGGCGTTTAGAGTCGGCGCTGGCGGGTAAGACGCATCTCATCCAAACGTGTCTTCGCATCTGGATCCTTCATAAAAAATGTCTGAAGCTTCTCGCAGGCATACTCAGGGCAATATACACAATTCTCAAGCCCCTTCTCCTTCGCGCATTTCCGAATAAGGCAGTTCTTGCTTGCTGAGAACAGTCTCCCGCCTTCTGTCCGGCAACCGTCGCAGTCGGTTATCTCATCCAGCCTGTATCGTATTCCGTAGTGCTCTTCGCACTGTCTCACGATCTCGGCCCTCATTCTCGTTCTTTCTTCCGGGTTCTCCTGCCCTGTTGCCAAATGGATCGGACAGGTATTGCAGGTCAAGCCACAGTAGGAAAGCATGTCATTCATGTATTTCCCTTTGTTCCGTAATGGATGATCTCGAATGCAAGGTGGTGCGGGAGGCGCGGCTAGAGAGCGCCCCGAGACGTCAGTTCAATCGTTTAATGGTCATGATGTTGTTTGTATTCGCTGCTGGTCTGCCGCATTTTGTGGGATCCCACTTCCGGGCAATAATCGACCAGCCCCATGGTTCGATGTCCGAGCACGCATTCATGACCGCCCCTATCGGCTTGTCGTCATACCGTTCAATGGTCCAGACGTTATACGGTTGCGGTCGGCGTGGAACGACAGGTTAATTCAGAAGGCCGTGCAACTCATATCTCAAAGCCAGCATAATATTAGCGCTGAAACTTTTGCTTCTCGAGCATTAGAGAATACTCTGTCTTTCTGTTAGGCTGATCTATGTACCAAGTATCGCCCTCATAACGCCAATAATCGTACCAGGGAAGTGTAGTGTATTGCGTTAATTTATCGTATATAAGAACTCTTGCTTTATTTTTGTCGATGATTATCGTTTCCGTTACGAAACTACCATTCTTAAACGGGTATATGAAGTCATTTTTGTATAGGTACGCAATAAATTCTTCTTTCGTCATATTCCCTTTAAAACCGCTACTGGCTAATGCCCAGAGATGCTCCGGATTTGAGTAATCGGAATAGTAAAAGCAAATACGCTCTTCTAAAAGATTTCTTTTTTCGGATAATGCGGCCCAATTAACACTGGGACATACATTGAATTGCAGGTTATAGGTATATGGCAAGGCTATGGTGTCTGCGACGAAGCTAAAAGGTAAATCTATCAAGGAATAAGGTAAAATCGCCGGATAAAATATCACGCCCATACATGCTTCGCCATAACATTTAAAAGGATAAATGATATTTGATAAAGCATTTCTGGATCCACTGTAAACTGGTTGCTGCTTAATGCCATATTCTTCATAAACTTTGCATTCGTTCGTCATTTCAGTATAGGGATAATTTTTGCTCGAACGACGATCCAGAGTTGCTAGTGTAGAGCATCCGGCGCATATAATGCACATGATAAACAATATGATACTTTTTGACTGCATAGATATTTTTCAATATACCGAATCCGCAATTAACGTTGTGGCTAACCGGCGCGCGAAGGGAGGCGATGCCGATTGAAGCGCGTCCGGTTGAGCCGACTGTGAGGGCCGACCGTGTTCGATGTCGGGCCGGAGTTTACTCCTGCCTCACTATATCGACCGAGATCTCCACTGCCGGAATCGTTCCTCTGTTCTCAAGCCAGTGTGTGGTGTTCCTATCCTCGGGCCAGCCCACTCCCGGCCCATAGTCCGTAGCGACTCCATTTCGATGGTCAGTGATCGTTCCCTGCAGTATGTAGACGGTGCCTGGCCGGTCTTTATGGTCGTGAATCGGGCCGAAGACGCCTCCAGGCTCGATGGTCACCATACGCATTCGAAGTTGGCGCCCTGCCATGCCCTCGATCTCAGGGCCAAGGTCAACCGTTGCAAGTAACTTCACCGCAACACCTTTCGTCTCAGGTGCCACCTGTTCGTTGCTCATCGTGGTCTCCTCCCTGTGCTTCCAGGGCCTAACCAGCGGGTCACGCGCCGCTTTGGGACAGCCTTGGGGACGTTAGTTCTGAGAATGCAGAACATATTCGCCAACAAAAAGCACGCTGGGAATCAACGTCCCTAAAGTTCCCTTCCATATTTCAGAGCCCCCCGTAGAAGCGACCAAATGCATGTGCAAGCATCACGGCCATGAGCAGGCCCCCAAATCCCGCAATAAGAACATGCCTTGTCCGGCGCAACTCAAATTGTCCTACGCGGCATATGAGCAAGTAGCCGATAGTAAGGTTGAGCGCGCCCCATAGTACATTCACCATGACGGAAGAGAGCCCTTGCCCTGGTGGAGAAGCAAAGGGGCTCTGGAAAGGGTGCCCTGTAACGCCGCTTACAAAATGTGGGATCGCATTTATGAGAAAGGCTCCGCCAAAAAAGTAAGAGACATGGTGATTCCAACGCATATTGAATTCTCCTTTAAAAATGCAGGGAAATGGTCGTCCCCTCGGTTTGTATGCCTCAACGCGGAGTTCACACGCCGCGAAGCGGTCGGCGTGGAACGACCTCGTTAGATATCCTCTATATTCTTTATTCTTTCTCTCGTATGCTTTCGAGCTTATTGTTTTCTTTAAGTCAACAGTGAAAGGAGATGACCGGTTTATACAAAAAGAAATATTACTCCCCGACATATCTGCCCAAATGAAATAGTCAATTACCGCAAGATCGCCTTTCCCCATGAGTCTATTTAGATAACGCATGTCGATTGGTTCACCAGGGTGATTTGGTGGTGTTGCTTGGCCTGATAAAACATACCACAAGTCTTGCCAGCCAACCTTTTGTGAATGATTTATAAAAAAAATAATATTCGGAATGGAGTGCGCAGCGTTGACAGTTTTAAGCTGTTTTGCGGCTTCATGAATTTTACTTTGTATTTTGTTATATGTTGGATCCGGTCGCTCACCAGAAAGATCGTAATCAACAATTGACTTTAACGCGCAGTATCCGAAGAGTCGATTCTGTAAATATAATTCAAAATCGGCTTTCTTGCCTTCTATTTGCTTTGGGAAGTGGCGTGCTTCTATATCTTTCGACTTAAAGAAGTTTATCGAC
This sequence comes from Nitrospirota bacterium, assembly GCA_035516965.1. NCBI lineage: Bacteria > Pseudomonadati > Nitrospirota > Nitrospirota bacterium. Next base: position 58,003 of record DATIZR010000091.1, on the reverse strand, counting down.
AGTTCTTTGTCATCGGTCATTCTTCTTCACCATAATGGTTTCATTAATCTAACAAATGATTGAGTAGTTTTCGGCGTTATACCAAAAATTCGATTTCAGGCGTCACATGATTTATCGTGAGCAAAGCGAGTGCGTTTAATTAACGACGTGTTGTGATTCACTCAAAATCCCATTTTTCATACTTGAGGACTTTTCGGTCAATTCTGATGGATATTATCCCCCCAAGACATAATCACGAGGTAGTCTGCACCCGCCCTAGTATACTCTTCAACCATCATTTCAATTGAAAGTCGGTACGGCTGTTTTTGATTCCCTCTTTCTTCTCGCCCTCGAGGGTCTTGGTCTCAACAATGAAAATGCGCTCCGGATCGATACGTTTCGACTGCAAGAGATAGTCCCTTACCGCACGCACCCGCTCGTCAGCAAGCGCCTTCAGGTCCTCATCGGTCACCTTCATGTTGTCGAGCATAAGCTTCTCCATTTCGGGCACCGGTACGTCCTTGGCGATTCCAAGGAAATTAGTCGGCTTGGGGAATTTTTCTTCTTTGTAGGCACGCTTCAGGAGCAGGGGATATTCCTGGGGCGAAACGGTCACCGACTCAAGAGATGATGTCTCATCTTTCTTTCCGGCAAGTTCCCGGATCTTTTGGGCCCGGATCTTTTGCTGCATGCGGCTTTGTTTCAGCCCCTCCCTGTCCTGCTCGGGGTCCGCGTGGCCGATGATGTCCATCCTGAGCGATGGCCGCTCGCTCAGCGCTTTTTCAAGGATATCGAGCTTCTTCTTTACGGCGTCCGTCAGGGCTGCCGACCCATAGTCGAACTCGGCATAACCGATCTGCTCTCCGCCGCCGAAAACGGCTCCCAGCAGGGCAAAGGGGGAGGTGGCGGCCTTTTCGAGAAGGTTCACAATGATCTTGAGCACGACGCGGCCCACCCTGAACTGAGGGTCGTTCAATTCTCCCGACACCGGGAGGTCGAGGTGAATCTCGCCGTTTCGGTCCTTCAGGAGGGCCACCGCGAGCCTCACCGGCAGCTTTGTCGCGTCGGGGCTCTCGACAGGGTCTCCGAAGGTGAACTGGTCGATAAGGACGTTGTGCTGGGCATCAAGCTTGTTCTTTTGGATCAGATAGTGAAGCTGAAAGGAGAGCTTTCCCTTTTCAACCGCATATCCGGCATAGCGGCCCGCGTAAGGGCTGATCGACGTAAGGTCCATGTCCCTGAAATCGACCGTAAGCGCCACATACAGATCGTTGCGGAGCGGGTTGATCTTACCCGTGATCTGAAGGGGTGCATACCGGTCGTAGGCGCCCGAGAGCTCGACTTCACCAAGCGTGTTCTCATCTGAAGAGAGTCCGGAAATGCGTCCTTTGATGTCAAACAGGTTGGAGCTGAACCGCATCTTCATGCTGTTGTCGGTAAAGTTGATCGTTCCGCCCTGCAGGCTGATCTTGTCGATCCCGATCGTACGCTGCTGCGCCGGTTCCTGTTCCTGTTCCTGTTCCTGTTCCTGTTCCTGTTCCTGTTCCTGTTCCTGTTCCTGTTGTGTTGCGGACGTTGTGACCTTTGTGAGCGAAGGCTCCTGGAGCGGGGGCGCTGTTTCTCCTGCGGGCTCCGCGGCGCTGAAGGCCTCCAGCAGGTTTACCGTCCTGTCCGCATTGATGATGATGCGCGAGTAGAACTTTGAAAGCACGATCTCCCGGATATGCAGGGACAAAGGTGCGTACCGCGCCTCGATCCCTTCCAGGGAAAGCGAGTCCCACTTCAGCAGATCTTCGGCGTCAACGCTGTCGAGGAGCGAGAGTTTATCGATCCAGAGCCTTCCCCTCATCACGGCGTTCAGCCCTTCCTTGCCGGTCTCCCGTGCTTTGAGAGCGCCCTTCGCGTTCAAGGTTCCGGCTGCAAGCAATACCTGCGCATGCCCCGCCAGAAAGGGCTGCATCAGTTTGAGCCGGACCCTGCTGAGGCGCACCGCGAGGTCGGTTGCCAGAGGGCTCAACGTGAAGGTGCCGTCGACCACGCCAGAACCCGTACGGTCAATGCGCAAAGAGAGCGCGATCGTTCCTTTTGCATCTTTTTCCGTGGAGATATTTTGTGCCTTGCAGCTGATCTCGTCCAGGGTGACGCTAAACGGCTTGGCGAGGCTGCGGTCCGTCGCTTGTACGGTATAGGCATCGACGACGATGGATTTGAGCGATATGATCCAGGGAGCTTCTGCCGGCGTCACGCGGCCGGTGCGATCCGACGACGAAGACGTGCGCGCTGGTGGCGATGCCGCAGGTGGAGCAGCTATGAACGATTCATAACTCATCCGTCCGTCCGGGGAACGCGAGATCGCTATCCAGCCCCTCTCGGTGGCGATGGCGCTTATCTCGATCTTCCTGGTTTCCATGTCCATCGAGATGTCCCTTATGCTCAAACGGGAGACCTTGAGAATGTCCTCCTGTGCCTTCGTAGTGCTGATCCGAAAGTCCCTGATCCTTGACTCGCCTGTTATGGCGAGCATCGGCTGACGATTGGTAAACTGGCGGTAGGTAACCTTCATGGCCATATCAAGCCTGCCGGATGCCACCTTCACGTTGAGCTTCATGGGGACATAGGCTGCATAAGTGGGGATATCGATATCCTTGAGCGAAATGTCCAGAGAGGTCTCATGGGAGTCGGAAAAGACCTGCGTGGCGCCTCTGACGTGCACCGGCGTGCCGTTTATCGTCGCGTCCAGCGATGGTTGGACGAATGAATCGACATAGGAGGGAAGATCGGAGATGAAGGGAATCGTGAGATTGATCTGCGTGATTTCGTGTCTTTTTGACACGGGACGGTCATCGAACTCGATATCGCCATCGATTATCTGAATATTGCTGAATGAAAAGAGAACCGGCTTCCCGGCCCTCTCCTGAACACGGACCTCACGTTTTTCCAGGAACCTGTCCAGGACAGCGGAAAAGTTGTAGGTATTGGCGTCCGTTCGGACGAGGTGGACATGGGGCTTCTCGAGCTTTATTTCCCTGACGACCGGCCCGCCCTTGAAGACTGATACTGCCTGGAGGTTGACATAGAGCCTGCGGAACGACACGAACGTCGCGCGGCCATCGGCTTCCTTGATCTCAAAGCCCGAGATGGTAACCGCAAGCGAATAGGGATTGAAGCGGACCGAATTTATCACAACACTGCGGCCGAGCTGCCTGCTCAGCTGCTCCGTCGCCATCCCTTTGATGTAATAAGGCAGGATAAAAAAGCCTGTGATCGAGTAAAGAAGGAAAAAAACGAGCAGTATGGTGCCGAAAATCCTTACCCTGCGGATTTTCGTGAGATTCGTGATGCCCATGAGGTATCCGTCAGGCTTCGCAAAGTGCATGCTGCGTCTCCTGGATCAAACGGCGTCGTCAACGTCAGCCTTTGGCATGACAACAATATAAAGAACCAGCACTCATCCTCTTTTGAGGTTAGCACAAGCTGCAGACAGGCGCAACCAAAGCGTACGGATATGCTGCTTGAGACAAGAGAACGGCTCTTCCGGGGTGAAGTGGATTGCCGCGGCAAAACATGCTGGCGAGCAGCCGACGTCCGCACCATCACGATGATCTGTGCCCTCTGAGCGCAGAGCCGGACCGTGAAAGAAGCGGGAAGTCATCTCGATTTTTTTAGGGTAAAATAATCATAGGCATCCATTCCGCAGTTCCCTGCGAGGTGTTTTGTGAAAGCAATGGTATTAAAAAGCATCGCCAGCCTCACCGACAATAAAGCTCCCCTCGAACTGGTCGACTTTCCCGTACCTGTCCCCCGTCGCCATGAGATCCTCATCAGGGTTTCGACCTGCGGCGTGTGCCATACCGAGCTCGACGAGATCGAGGGCAGGACGCCGCCGTCGAAATTCCCGATCATCCTTGGCCATCAGGTCGTTGGCAGGGTGCAGCAAAGCGAGGACACGGGCGGGCGGTTCAAAGCGGGAGACCGGGTGGGCATTGCCTGGATCAATTCTTCCTGCGGTGTGTGCAGGTTCTGTCGCCAAGGTCTTGAGAATCTCTGCCCCGATTTCAAGGCCACAGGCAGGGACGCAGACGGCGGGTACGCGGAATACACGACCGTACCCGAGGCATATGCCTACCGGATCCCGGAAGTATTCACAGACAGCGAGGCGGCGCCGCTCTTGTGCGCGGGCGCGATCGGGTACCGCTCTCTCCGGTTGACGAACCTGAAGGATGGTGATAACCTCGGGCTCACCGGCTTCGGCGCATCGGCACATCTCGTGCTCAAGATGGTTCGATACCGGTATCCGAACGCAAAGGTCTTTGTTTTCTCGAGGACCGAGGCTGAACAGAAGTTCGCACAGGAACTGGGCGCAGTGTGGGCGGGAGGCGCGGAAGAGTCATCGCCTGAAAAACTGCATGCGGTCATCGACACGACGCCGGCCTGGGGCCCGGTCGTCGAGGCATTGAAGAACCTCGAACCGGGCGGCAGTCTCGTGATCAACGCGATCCGGAAGGAAGAAGGGGACAAGAAGGCGCTGCTCGGGCTCGATTATTCCCGCGACCTCTGGATGGAGAAGGAGATCAGGAGCGTTGCGAACATCACGCGCCGCGATGTGGAGGAGTTCCTGAAGCTGGCCGCCGAGATACCGATCAGGCCCGAGGTGCAGGAGTACCGGCTCGAGAATGCGAACCAGGCGCTGCTGGAATTGAAAGAGCGCAAGATCCGGGGAGCGAAGGTATTGAGGATCGGCAGGCTGTAAGAGAAAGGGAGGCATCATGGCGTTCGAGCACTACAAGACACCCTTGCTGGCCAGGAAGCGGTTCATCAGACGCCAATTGCGCTACACCGGCTTTTCCCTGATCATCTTGTCCCTCTCGCTCGGTCTCGGGACAATGGGGTACAAGGTCTTCGGCCATCTCGCCTGGATCGATGCCCTGCTGAACGCCTCCATGATCCTGACCGGCATGGGTCCGGTCGATCGTCTGGAGACGACGGGCGGCAAGCTGTTCTCTTCGTTCTACGCCCTGTTCAGCGGGATCGCCTTCCTCACGTTCGCGGGCGTTCTTTTCGCGCCGGTATACCACCGGTTCCTGCACAAGCTGCATTTGCATATTGCCGACAGGTGAGAAACACAGCCATCAAACCAGGGAACCGCGAAGGCGCGAAGGACGCGAAGGGGTTAAGCGAAAAGATTAAATATTTTTGACGAGTCTTTTTGAAGATTTTGAAGATGAAGATATTGAAAAGAGATGAACCATAACTGGAGATCAAACCAGACAGCAATGGGAGGGAAAGGTGGAGATTGAAAGGGTGGCAGAAAAAATCGTTAACCCCGAAGCTCAGCTGTTGACATATCTCAAGATAAGAAAATGTAAATTAGGTTTTTTGCTTGATTGGAATGTTCTCCGTATGAAGGATGGAATCAAAAGAATGGTCAACAATTTGTAATGTTGTAACCCAAGATTTTCCCCGCGTCCTTCGCGCCTTCGCGGTAAAAGTTTAAGGAGGTTTTGTTCTTCATGGATATTCTCGAAGGGATTTACACGCGCCGGAGCGTCCGGCAGTATACGGACCAGCCCGTTGACCGGGAGCAGCTGCTCGAGATCATCAGGGCCGGGATGTGGGCGCCCTCGGGCCTGAACAACCAGCCCTGGCGTTTCGTGATCGTCCGGGACCCCGGGGTCAAGCTGAAACTGGCAAAGCAGACGAAATACGACTATATCATCGAAGGGGCGTCGGCCTGCATCGCGGTCTTCATGGACAAGAGCGTCATGTATCATGAGGTGAAGGACCACCTGGCCATGGGCGCCTGCCTGCAGAACATGCTCCTTGCCGCTCACGGCCTGGCGCTCGGCGCGGTCTGGCTCGGGGAGATATTGAAGAACGCCGGGGCAGTCCGCGGGCTTTTCAGCCTCCCCGAGAACCTCGAGCTCATGGCGGTTGTCGCCGTGGGCCATCCTTCTGCCCAGAAGAGAGCATCGACGAGGAAGGACATCGCGGACGTGCTGCTGCAGGAACGATAGCCGGGAGCAGCACCTCTCCCTCGATCGCGACCTACTGCAGGACCTCCCGCACCTTTTTCAGCAGGTCGTCCGCAGACAGGGGCTTTGGCAGGAATTCAACATCCTCGGTCGCCAACCCCTTTTTCCCGATGATGTCCGTCGTATAACCGCTCATGAAGATGGCCTTGATATCGGGGCGCATCTTCCGGATGTCGTCCAGTACCTCCTTGCCGTTCTTCTTCGGCATGACAACATCCAGGATGAGGAGATGGATCCCGCGCCGGTCCTCGCTGAACCTGCGGACGGCTTCCTCCCCGTTCACCGCCTCGACCACGGAATAACCGACCTCCTCGAGCGAGTTCCGGACGAGCTTCCTCACGGTATCATCGTCCTCGGCAACAAGGATCGTTTCCGTGCCGCCGGGGATATGGGCCTGCGCCGACGGCTTCAGCGAACGGGAGGGCGTGTTGACCAGGGGCAGGTAGATCGTGAATACCGCGCCCTTGCCGGGCTGGCTCTTGACATCGATGCTGCCGCCGTGCTGGCTCACGATCCCGTACACGATGGAAAGGCCGAGGCCCGTTCCCTTGCCGACGTCCTTCGTGGTGAAGAAGGGGTCGAAGATCTTTCCCGCCAGCTTCTCATCGATCCCGGTTCCCGTATCCGTCACGGAGAGCACCGCGTAGGAGCCGGCCTTCTCCAGGCCGCGGGCCCGCGCGTCCTCGCCGGAGAGCGTCACCCGGCCCGTGCCGAGCGTGATCACGCCCCCGTCCGCCATTGCGTCCCGGGCGTTCGTGCACAGGTTCATGAGCACCTGTTCGATCTGTCCGCGGTCCGCCATCACCGTGAGGTCTTCCGCAGCCAGGTCCGTGATCAGCTCGATATCCTCGCCGATGATCCTGAGGAGGAGCTTTTCCAGGTGCCGGACAACGGCGTTCAGGTCCTCGGGCAGGGTCTTCATGGGCTGGCGCCTGCTGAAAGCGAGCAGGCTCCGGGTAAGACCGGAAGCGCGCTGCGCCGCGGTGAAGATGCTCTCGATGGCCTGCCGGAACGCGTCGTCCTGCTGAAGCCTCTTCAGCAGGAAGCTGGAATAGCCGAGGATCGTGGTCAGGATGTTGTTGAAGTCGTGGGCGATCCCGCCCGTCAGCGTCCCGATCGCCTCCATCTTCTGGGCGTGGCGCAGCTGCTCCTCCAGCCGCCTCTTGGCCGACACGTCGTTGATGACCTCGATCGCGGAAACGACCTCGCCCGACGGGCTCATCATGGGAAACGCCTTCGTTTCGACGTGGATCTCGTTGCCCTCGTGGTCATGGTGGACGTGCAGCGCGGTCTGGGGCAGCGCGGTCTCGAAGGTGCGCCTCACGGAGCAGTCCTCGCCCGCCTCCCAGCATGGGGACTGCTGCCGGTGCGAGATCTCGAAGCAGTGTTTCCCGATGATCCCGGAGAGCGGCATCTTTGCCTGGCGCGAGTAGGCCGCGTTCGCGGACACGACCTTGAACTCGCGGTCGATGACGATGAAGGCCTCGTCCACGGCCTCCAGGATGTTCCGCCTGAACTCTTCCGCGGTCTTCCGCTCGGAGATGTCCCGGTCGATCGCAAGCAGGAAACGCCGGTTCTCGATCTCAAGCAGGCCCGCCGAGAGCTCGACGGGAAAGACCGAACCGTCCTTTCTCACGTGGTTGATCTCGGCATGGATCCACTCCCCGCTCAGCGCGGTTTGGATCCGCTCGGGCACCATGCTGGCGGCTTCTTGCGAGTCCAGGTCCGTAATGTTCATGGTAAGCAGTTCCTGGAGCGTATAACCGTGCATGGCGGCAGCCGCCCGGTTGGCATCAACGATCCTGCCCAGGTGCGGAGGCTCGGCATCGAGGATGAAGATCGCATCGCCGGCGTTCTCGAACAGTGTTCGATAGCGTTTCTCGCTCTCGCGGATCGCTTCCTCCGACCGCTTCCATTCCGTCGTGTCCCGTATCGCCTCGATGCAGGCGATGACTTCTCCGTGGGAATCCCTCAAGGGAGAGGAGATGATCTCGAAGCACCGGACGGCGCCGTTGACCGTCTGTTTCTGCTCAATCCGGTGGATCCCTCCGTCCCTGAACGAAAGCGCGACATGGCAGCCCTCGCAGACATGGTCCAGGTGCCGGTAGGCCTGGTGGCAGTATTCGCCGGCATGCTCCCCGAGAAGCTCCTTGTGCAGGGTATTCTGATACATGACGCGGTAGTCGCGGTCCTGGATGCTGATGGCGTCCCCGATGGCAGCGATGACCGCTTCGGTATGGGTTTGCATTTCCCGGGCTTTCGTAAGGGCCGAGGTCAGTTCATCCAGGGTATGCTGCCGTTCGCGTTCATGCCGGGCAAGGAGACGGCTCAACAGCAGTGAACTGAGCCCCACATACAGGCCGCTGCTCAGAAGGGCGAACAACAGAAAGGCGGTGCTATGATAGATGAGAAAAAAGAGCGCGACCGCGCTCAGGAGCAGCCACAAGGCGCCTGCGAGGGCATAGACACGGGCAATTTTCCGCGAAGATGCATTCAGGATCTGCCGGAATGAGTCTCGCATACGGTCGCTCATGAATTATTCATTATTTTGCCGGGAAGGCAGGACGCGAACCGGAAGGCGGTGGCCCGGCAAAATATGCTACTTTATGTAAAGTTTACCGCATTTCCGGCCATAATACAAGGTGCGGAGCCCACCAGACAATCATTGACTTGAGCAGTGCTCTCGGATACAATACGTGACCACCCGCAACGAGGAGGACAATCATGCCGCAATTCTATGACACCATCATCATCGGTTCGGGCCCGGCGGGCCTCACGGCCGCGCTGTACCTGGGCAGGGCCGGCCAGAAATGCATCGTGCTCGAGAAGGACTTCGTCGGGGGGTACACGGCGAAGATCGCCCATATCGAAAATTATCCCGGCTACGAGACCATCAACGGCATGGACCTGACGCAGATCATGGCCAAGCAGGCGGAGAAGTTCGGCGCCACCATCGTCTATCCCGTGGAAGTGGTGGACATGGAGCTCAAGGGCGAGGTCAAGCGCGTGCGCACCCGCGACGAGGTCTATGAGGGCCATGCCGTGATCATATCGATCGGGGTGGCCCGGAAGAAGCTCGAGGTGCCCGGCGCCAAGGAGTTCCTCGGCAAGGGAGTCTCCTACTGCGCCACCTGCGACGGGAACTTCTTCAAGGGCAGGAAGGTGGCCGTGGTCGGCTCGGACGACGAGGCGGCAGAGGAGGCGCTCCACCTCGCCGAGCTCGCGGACAAGGTGACCATCGTGCCGCCCAAGGAGCTCGATATCGTGAACGCCGTCATGAACCGGCTCAGGTCAAAGCAGAACGTGGAGATCCTTCCGGTCTCGAAGGTCCATTCCGTCGTCGGCGATGAACTGGTTACGGGACTGAAGATATCGCAGAACACGGAGGAACGGGTGCTCCCCCTCGAAGGGGTCTTCATCGCCATGGGCTCCACGCCTATCTCGCAGCTCATCCTGCGCGCCGGCGGTCTTTCCGACGACCGTGGCTGCCTGATCGTGGACAAGCACCAGCGGATGAACCTCGAGGGCGTCTTCGCGGCGGGCGACTGCACCTGCGGCGGCATGCAGATCGTTTCCGCGGCCGGCGAAGGGGCCGTGGCCGGCATGCGGACGGCGTCCTACGTACGCAAGATCAAGACGAAGGCAGAAGGAAAATAGCAATGTAAAAAACCAGTGACCCCAGAGACAACGGGATGCAGGCGCAGGGAAAAGCCTTTGTCTCACGCGAAGCCACGGTGCCACGAAGAAAAAGCAAAAAGGCTTCCGAAATTGTTTTCAAGTTACCCTTTGCGCCTGTGCGGCTTTGCGCGATGAATAAGGTTTTAAGGATCTGCATCGTGCCTTTTTTTCACGCCGCGTTCATTCATCATATACCGTTTATCTTCTTGCCGTGCCTCTGCTCTGGAATTTATTTTCATGGGAGTTTTGATGACCATCAAGGACATGCTGGGCAGGAGCGGCGTGGTTTCCCGTGAGGACGCGCTCAAGGTCCTGGACGAGCATTTCGTCGTTCCTGTTCTCCCGGCCGAGCAGATCTCCCTCAGTTCTTCCCTCGGCCGCGTCCTCGCCTCGAATATCATTTCCCCGTCAGACCTTCCGGATTTCAACCGTTCGACCATGGATGGCTATGCGGTCAGGAGCGCGGACACCTTCGGCGCGGCCGAGTCCCGGCCGGCTCTCTTGACGGTCATTGGCGACATTCTGATGGGAACCATGCCCGGAAGCGGCATCGCAAAGGGCGAGGCCATGAAGATCGCCACGGGGGGAGCCTTGCCCGCGGGTGCCGATGCGGTCGTGATGTTCGAGCAGACCCAGCCGGTGGACGCAGCCAGCATCGAGGTGGTGAAGCCTGTTGGACCGCTCGAGAACGTGATCCAGATCGGCGACGACGTCAGGAAGGGCGAGTCCATCCTTGCCCGCGGCCGCCGCATCCGGCCGCAGGACATGGCTGCGCTGGCTGGCATGGGCATTACCGCCGTCAGTGTCTTTGAAAAACCGAAGGTCGCGATCATATCCACCGGAAACGAGGTCGTTCCCGCGGACACCACCCCCGGACCCGGCCAGATCCGCGATACCAACTCCTACGCCCTCGAAGGCCTGATCGAGCAGTCCGGCGGCATGCCCGTCAAGAAGGGCATCATCCGCGACGAGGAGGACCGTCTGTCGGAAACGCTCCAGGGCGCGGTCAAGGACAGCAGCCTCGTGCTGATGACCGGGGGCAGCTCGATCGGCACGGCGGACCTCACGGCAAAGGTTATCAACAGCGCGGGGATGCCGGGCGTGATGGTGCATGGCATATCGATCAGACCGGGGAAGCCCCTGATCATCGGCATTGTCGGAACGCCGCGCGGACAGGTGCCGGTATTCGGCCTGCCCGGTCATCCCGTTGCGGTCTCCATCTGCTTCGATCTGTTCGTAAAGCCGGCCCTCGTCCGGTTGAGCGGGGAGGTCGTGCATCCCTCGCTCGAAGGGGTATCTCCCTACCGCGTCGTACGGGCAAAACTGGCGCGCAGCATCGCGTCGAGCCCCGGCCGCGAGGACCACGTCCGCGTCACGCTGGAAAAAAAGGACGACGGGCTCTGGGCGAGGCCGGTATTCGGTGCGTCCGGACTGATCAGCACATTGGTTAAAGCTCTGGGCACGGTCGTGGTTCCGGTCAACACCATCGGGATCGAGGCGGGAGAAGACGTGGACGTACGGCTGTTCTAGGTTCCTCTTTACGCGCGGCCGCCGGGAAGGACCGCCGGGCAGTTCACCGGAGAGGACGCGAAGCCTTGGCGCAAAACGGACACTCCAATGGCATTCAAACAAAAAAAATATCTCTCCAACGAGCCCCTTGCCGAGGCGATCAGGAAATACAGCGACGCGCTGACAGCGGCGCACATCGTCTCGCCGCTCGCGGGCGAGCGCATCCCCGTGGCCGATGCCCCCGGCCGGGTCACGTCCGAGGCGGTGATCGCGAAGATCTCGTCGCCCTTCTACCATTCCGCGGCCATGGACGGCTATGCCGTCCGGTTCATTGACACCTTCGGCGCAGGGGAGACCAGGCCCAGGCGGCTTGCCGTGCCGGAGCAGTCGGTCGCCGTAGACACGGGCGATCCCCTTCCCGACGGGTTCGATGCCGTGATCATGATCGAGGACGTGGAGAAGACGTCCGAAGCGGAGATCGAGATCCTGAAGCCGGCCACCCCGTGGCAGCACGTGCGCCTCGTGGGCGAGGACATCGTCGCCACGGAGCTCATCATCCCCGAGAACCATGTCATCCGGCCCGTTGACATGGCCGCCATGATCGCGAGCGGCCATACCACGGTCATGGCGCGCCGCAGGCCCGTCGTCGCGGTCATCCCCACGGGAACGGAGCTGGTGGAGCCGGGAAGTGAACTGAAAAAGGGAGATATCATCGACTTCAATTCGACCATGCTCTCCGCCATGGCCGCGGAATGCGGCGCCCGCGCCGTCCGGACGGGCATCGTCAGGGACGAAGCGGCCCTGCTCGCGAAAACGGTCCTCGGTGCGCTCGCGGACTCGGACCTCGTGGTGATCAACGCCGGCTCATCCGCGGGCAGGGAGGACTTCACCGCCGATGTGCTTGCCGGGCTCGGCCGGGTCCTGGTGCACGGCGTCTCGATCAAGCCCGGCAAACCGGTCATCCTCGCGATCGTGCAGGGCAAGCCGGTGATCGGCATCCCCGGCTACCCCGTGTCCGCCGCGCTCACCTTCGCACTCTTCGTCAAGCCGCTGATCTATGCCCTGCAGGGGCTCAAAGCGCCCGAGGCGGAGACGGTCACGGCACGGCTCAGCAGGCAGGTGGCCTCCTCCCTCGGCCAGGAGGAGTTCATCCGGGTGAAGCTGGGCAGCGTTGCCGGCAACCTCATCGCCACGCCGGTCACGCGCGGTGCCGGCGCGCTCATGTCGCTGGTGCGGGCCGACGGCATCATCCGGGTCCCCGCGATGAGCGAAGGGATCGCCGCCGGGCAGGAGATCGGCGTCGAGCTCCTGCGGACGGGCGGCGATATCCGGAATACGATCGTCTGCATCGGATCGCACGACAACGCGCTGGACGTGCTCGGCAATTATCTGAAGAAAAAACATCCCGAGCTGACCCTGTCCTCGGCCCACGTGGGAAGCATGGGCGGCCTCCTCGCCATCAAGCGGGGCGAGGCCCATGTGGCGGGCACCCATCTGCTCGACGAGGAGACCGGCGAGTACAATGTCAGCTACATCAGGAAACTGCTTCCCGATACGCGGACCGTCCTCGTGAACCTCGTGCACCGGACCCAGGGCTTCATTGTGCCGAAGGGCAACCCCAAAGGCATCAGGGGGTTCGAGGATCTTGTGCGGCCGGACGTGGTGTTCGTGAACCGCCAGGCCGGGGCCGGCACGCGGCTCCTGACGGACCTCTCGCTCAGGAAATTGAAGATTGACCCGAATACCGTAAAAGGGTATCATCACGAGGAATTTACCCATATGGCCGTCGCGGCAGCGGTCGCCTCCGGCGCGGCGGATACCGGGCTTGCGGTGCTCTCGGCTGCCCAGGCGCTCGGCCTCGACTTCATCCCCGTGGCGCAGGAACGGTATGATCTCGCGGTGCCGCAGGAGTTCTACGAAACGCCGATGGTGCAGGCGCTGTTCGGGATCATCCGCGGCGACAAGGGTTTCCGCGAGGAGATCATCGCAATGGGCGGCTACGACGTGAGCGAAATGGGGAAGGTTCTGGGCGTTCTGTGAAGGCCGGAGGGAACCTTGCCAGCCCGGGAACCATAACAGTTACCATTTCAAATCTTCAATTTACCACTTACCATTGATTACGGAGGTATCATCATGTTCGCTATCGCTGCCGTACCCGGCATGGGAATGGGGGTCCTCGGCCTGTTCCTCGAGACCGGATGGATCGCCCGCGGGATCGTCATCATCCTGCTGGGATTTTCGGTCGTCTCCTGGGCAATGATCCTGCTGAAATACCAGTTCCTGCGCAGGGCCGAGAAGGAGTCCCATGCCTTCCTCGCCGCGTTCCGGAAGACCAGGAACCTCGACGATCTGACGCAGCACGCCGAGTCGAAGAAGTACAGCCCCCTCGCCACGCTGTTCATCGAGGGCGTGCGCGAGACCGAGGCCATCGTCAAGGCGCTGCCCGAGGGGAAGGTGACCGAGGAGGAGCGGCCGCTCATCTCGCAGGACATCGAACGGTCGCTCAAGATCGTGACCCAGGACGAGATCGGGTACATGGAGCGCTACCTGGCGTTCCTCGGCACGACCGGCACCGTGGGGCCGCTGCTCGGTCTCTTCGGCACGGTCTGGGGCATCATGGACGCCTTCTACGGCATCGGCCTGAAGGGCGCCGGCGACATCGCCGCGCTGGCGCCGGGCCTCGCCGCGGCGCTCATCAACACCATTTCCGGCCTGTTCGTGGCCATCCCGGCCGTGATCGCCTACAACTATTTCGCCGACAAGATCCATGACATCGCGAACCGGTGCGATTCATTCTCCATGGAGTTCCTGAGCTACGCGGAGCGCCACCTGCTCAGGAGGAAGTCATGAGCTTCGAGCGCCGCGAACGTCACATCATCCGCGAGATCAACCTGGTTCCCCTGATCGACGTGCTGCTCACGATTCTCTTCTTTTACATGATCGTCTCGCCCATGATGAGCCGCGGGCTGGACGTGAAGCTGCCCAAGTCCGAGTCGAACACGGTGAAGCCCGAGGACCGCATCGTGCTCACGGTGACCCGGGCGCAGGAGGTCTTCGTGGAGAAGGAGCGCGTGGACATCTCGAGGCTGAAGGGAGTCCTGGACTCGATCAGGAAGTCCAAGCCGCAGATCAACGTCTACCTGCGCGCCGACCGGGACGCTCCTTACGGGGCCGTAGTGCAGGTCATGGACGTCGTGAAGCGCGCCGGGATCGACAAGCTCGGCATGGTGACCGAGTCCGCCGGAGGTGAGAGCGGCAAATGAAGCTGTCCTCGGGGAAGAGGATCGGTCAGTCCGGCCATGAACTGTACCTGGCCGCGATCTTTTCCTTCACGCTGCACGCCATCGCGTTTTCCGCGGCTGTCCTCCTGTACACCGCGGGGCCAACCAGGATCTCCGTCCCTGCGTATTACAACGTGAAGCTTGTGGGACTTCCCTCCGAAGCGCAACAGGCGGCATCATCGCCCTCGCAGCCGTTGTCGGAACCCGCTCCTGTGCTGCCACCCTCCCCGGCACAACACGCTCCTCAGACAAAACAGGCGCCGGCGCGGGAACTCAGCGCCCCGGCGAAGCCGAACCCCGGCGCCATGCCCGAACTGGCGAATACGAAGCTGAAGCAGAAGCAGGAGAAGGCCGAGCCTGAACGGCCGGTTGAAAAGCCTGCAGTGCAGTCGCCCGGTCCGACCTCGGCAGGCAAGGCGGGAACAACGGGACAGGTTGCCAAAGCGGAAGGCGTGGCAGTGGCCGCACCTGAAGGCTTCAAGCCGGAGTTCCAGCCCTATGTGGACAGGGTGCGTGAGCGCATCAGCCTGAACTGGAACCCGCCGCCCGGGTCCGCTGACACGGCGGTCAAGGTCCAGTTCACGGTCCTCCGTTCGGGCAGGGTGGGCGATGTGAAGCTGATCGCATCGAGCGGGAACTTTTATTTTGACCAGGCCGCTTACCGCGCCATCCTCTCGTCGAGCCCCTTTCCGCCCCTTCCCGAGGGCTTCTACAGGGATTTCGAACTGTTCAGCGTCGATCTGATGGAGAAGGAAAAATAAAAGGTGCCGGGTCGGAAAGAGCGTTCATCCTGCCCCGGTCTTCTCTGCATATGTTGAAACGTCTCATAGCGGTCATAACGATCTGTCTGCTTGCGGCAGAGCCCTGCGCGGCCCAGTACTATCTCGGCGTGATCCGGGGCGAGACCCGGAAGATCCCTATCGTCGTCATCGATATCGTGAACGACTCGGGCAGCCCGAAGCTGAGGACCCTCGCGATCGACATCCTTCAGGCGGATCTCCGCCGATCCCAGATCTTCGAGGTCATGGACCCGGAGAAGCTCGACCTCCCTCATCCGGCGCAGGCCGAGCCGCCCGAGGCGGTCCTGAAGCGGGCCGCGACATTCGGGGTGGCCGGCGTCGTGTGGGCCTCTTTGCGGAAGAAAAGCGGCGAACTCCTGCTCAGCGGCCGGCTCTATGACGCGGCCTCGGCCCTGAAAATGACGGGAAAGGACTATTTCGGCAACGAGGAGACCTTCCGGCGCATGATCCACAGCTTCGCCGACGAGATCGTGACCCGGTACACCGGCGAGAAGGGCATCGCGAAGACGCGCATCGCCTACGTGTCGGACAAGACGAGGAACAAGGAACTCTTTGTCATGGACTACGACGGCCAGAATCCCATGAAGCTCACGGCCGACCACTCCATCTGCCTCTCCCCGGCCTGGAGCCCCGACGGCGAGGTGCTGGCCTATGTCTCCTACCGCGACCGTAACCCTGACCTTTTCGGTCTCGACATGGAAACGGGCCGGCGGTGGAAGATCTCGGGGAACGAGGGCCTGAACATATCGCCCGCCTGGTCGCCGAACGGCAAGCGTCTGGCCGTGGCGCTGAGCAAGGACGGCTCCGCCGAGATCTACACCATGGACCGGTACGGCGACGACCTGGAGCGGATGACCTACGGGGCCTATGACAACGTGTCTCCCGCCTGGGCTCCGAACGGAAGGGAGATCGCCTTCACCTCGGGCAGGGCGGGGACGCCCCAGGTTTACGTCATGAACAGCGACGGCACCGATGTCCGCCGGATAACCTTCGAGGGCCAGTACAACGCTTCGCCGAACTGGTCGCCCCGCGGCGACCGCATCGTGTTCGTATCGCAGGTCCGCGGGCTTTTCAAGATCGCGACGGTAAACCCCGACGGGTCGGACTTCCGGATCATCACGCAGGGCCCCGGCAATGACGAGAACCCCTCCTGGTCGCCGACGGGCAGGAAGATCGTCTTCAGCTCGAGCCGCGAGGGAAGGTTCAACATCTACCTGATGAACGCCGACGGCAGCGAGCTGGAACGGCTCACCCCGAATGACGCCAACTATACCTCGCCCGCGTGGTCGCCCTGACGTCGCTCACGTCCCGTGCCCTGATTCCCGCCGTTCTACCTCGTTCGCACAGCCGCCCATTCTCGTTCTCAAGAACAGCGCCCCACCGCGTCCTGCCGGTTCCTTCCTTAACCCGACAAGCTGGCACAAGAGTAACGACAACAACCCCTGACACTGATAACGGCTGATTAAAGAGCTGTGAAAAATCATGATGCTTCCTGTTTTTTCAGTGCAAATCAGCGCCAAAGGAATTGATGTTCATAAATATATTCTATCCAGCGTGCGTAGAATTCATTCGTAACCGATACCGTCTTCGTAAAGTCTTCACGGTGTTCCAGTCCCGGCAGCAACTCCGTCACGAGGGGAGCCTGCCGAAGGCCGGTTCGACCGCGCTGCCCGCCTCAGTCTGTTCCCCCGGACGCCGTCGGCCGGTGCGGCAGCGGAGGTGTCCGCCCGTGGCCGCGGTGCTATAATGAAAACAGGGGTCCGTCCCGGCAATAAGAGGAGTTCTCCGCTCCTCATTCAGCGCCCGGACCTCCGGAGGCATGCCATGCCCCACGCGGGATTAATGGAAGAACAACGTCTGGGTCCGGTGGAAGGACCGCTCCAGCGGGCGCGGCTGCACATCCGGGGAGGAAAGCGAAGGCTCCGGCAGGGCAAGATCTCCGCGGGGATCGTGACCCTCTACGACGCCGTGTCCGCGGCCATGGATTTCTATGCGGCGACGCACGGGGGGAACGCTCTTGCCGTCATGCCCGGAGAAAACATACACGACGAGCGGACGCTGTATTCCGTGCTCGTCAGAAGCGGCGTGGTCGACGGCGCCTTCGATTTCACCGCTTTCGACCGGCTTACGGAAACAGCGCTTGACAGCGATCTGAACGGCTACGATTACCGGCCGCTGCTTGCCGGCATCGAGCTGCTGATGCAGCAGCTCGGCGTCATGCCCTTCGACGAAGCGGTGCTTCCCGCCGAGGACCCCGCGACGTTCTGAACGGAGCGCTCCCGTCCTCCGGAGGCAGACCATGAACAGACTGGCAGGACAGCATTCGGCCTATCTCAAACACGCGGCTCATCAGAATATCCACTGGTATCCGTGGTCGGAAGAGGCGTTCAAGGCCGCCCGCCGCGAGGACAAACCGGTGTTCCTCAGCTCGGGCGCGGTGTGGTGCCACTGGTGCCACGTGATGGCCCGCGAGAGCTTCGAGGATGAAGCGATCGCGATTCTCCTGAACGAGTCGTTTATCTGCATCAAGCTGGACCGGGACGAGCGGCCCGATATCGACCGCAGATATCAACAGGCTGTGGCGGCAATGGGCGGCGGCTCGGGGTGGCCCTTGAGCGTTTTCCTGACGCCGGAGAAGAAACCCTTCTTCGGCGGGACCTACTTTCCTCCGGAAGACCGCCAAGGGCGGGCCGGTTTCAGGAAGGTGCTCATCGCGGTCAGTGATTTTTTCCGGACCAGGAAAGCGGATGCCGCAGCATACGCAGCGTCGGTCATGGACGCCCTTCAGCCGGATCGCCTGCTGCCCGAAGAACTGGAGGAGGGATTCCTCGCCAGGGCCGAAGCGGAAGCGCTTTCATTCTACGATCAGCAGAACGGGGGGTTCGGGACGAGCCCCAAGTTCCCGATGCCGGGCGCCGTCGAGTTCCTGCTCCGCAGGTACTCGCTGCAGGGCAGCCGCGAAGCAGGGGATGCGGCCCGGAAGACCCTGCTCGCCATGGCGCGCGGCGGATTTCATGACCAGCTCGGCGGCGGCTTTCACCGGTATTCCGTCGATGACGCTTGGATCATACCGCATTTCGAAAAGATGGCTGACGACAATGCGGGACTCCTGCGGAATTTCACGGATGCCTATGCCCTATTCGGGGAAGATTCATTCCGGGACACCGCCCAAGGGATCATCGATTTCGTGAATCGTGAGCTCGCCGACCCGGAGGGCGGGTTCTTCGCAAGTCAGGACGCCGATGTCACACCCGAGGACGAAGGCGGCTACTTCACGTGGAGCGAAGCTGAACTGAGGGAGGTCCTCGGACCGCAGGAATACGAGATCATCGTCCGTCACCTGCTCCATCCCCGCGGCGTCATGCACCACGATCCATCACGGAGGGTGCTGGCTGTCACCGCCACAGCCGCGGAGATCGCGGAGGAGCTCCGGATGCCGCGCGAGGCCGTTGCAACCGCGATCGCGCATGCCAGGGCGGACCTGCTCGCGAAACGGATGACCAGGGAGGCGCCGTTCATCGACCGGACGCTTTATACCTCTTTGAACGGCATGATGATCGCGGCCTACTTCCGCGCCTTCCTGGTGCTGGGCGGGGAGACCCTGCGGGACCGCGCCGTCCGGGGGCTGGACCGGGTCCTGCGGGAGCGCTGGGCGGGCGGCAATCTGGAACACAGTCCGGGCGTGAGAGGCCTGCTTGACGATCATGTGCATCTGGTCGATGCCCTGCTCGCGGGCTATGAGGCAACGGGAGACCGGCGCCATCTCAAGCTCGCAGAGACGGTCATGGCCGAGGCCAGGGAAAAGTTCCTGGACCGCGAGGCCGGCGGGTTTTTCGATACGGAGGAGGATGTCCTGGGCACGAGAATGAAGCGCGTCGAGGACGTGCCGCATGCGTCCGCAAATGCCGTGGCCATCGCGGCGCTGCTCAAACTGTCGCTGATCACCGGAAAGGATGAATACCTGCGCGAGGCAGGGCGCGGCCTGCGCGTCTTTGCAGGTACGGCCCGCAGCCTGGGCGTCCACGGCGGAACGTATCTCTGCGCCCTTTCCGGATATTTCCACCAGGCAACGCTGACAATCGAAAGCAGCGCCATGAGCGCGCTCGCGAAGGAAGCACGGGCTGCGGCCGTGCGCTCTTTCTCCACGGCCAGGTACGGACCGGACAACGGGCGAGTCATCCCCTGCACGGGCAGCGCCTGCGCGGCGCCCTTCGAAGACGCTGCGGACCTGGCTGCCTGGCGCCCTTCCTGAGCCGTAATCGGTGCCGTGATGAGAGCGCGGCCCCGCGCTCGGGTCCACCATCCCGCAACGTTTCCCCGGTTCATACTCCTTAGTACGTATCTTTACAACGCAACCTCCCTGTCTTGACTTGGCGACCTGTTGTGCTATGATTTTTATATTCTAATTCCCGGGCTCTGAAGCTGAGTAGAGCAGGGGCCGAAGCATCAGGGTATTGCGGTACACGCCGGAAAGAGAAGAAAGGCGGGCGAAATGGTGATCGCGATCGCCGCCGACCACGGCGGGTATCAACTCAAGAACGTTCTGGCCGCCTATCTCGCGGAGCAGGGGCATGTCGTTCAGGACCTCGGCACGCATGATGAACAGTCGGTAGACTACCCCGATTTTGCGCGTGCCATCGCCCTGTCCCTGCTGGAGCACAGGGCCGAGCGCGGGATCCTGATCTGCGGCAGCGGCGTGGGCGCGAGCGTTGCCGCGAACAAATTCCCCGGCATCCGCGCGGGCCTTTGCCACGATACCTTCTCGGCGCACCAGGGCGTTGAAGACGACGACATGAATGTGTTGTGCCTCGGCGCCCGCGTTGTCGGCCCCGAACTGGCCAAGGAGATCGCCCGCACGTTCCTTACGGCTTCCTTTTCCGGGGCTGAACGGCATGTTCGGCGCGTGGGCAAGGTGGCGGAGATCGAGAAAGAGTGCTCGAAGAAAGGTTGACGATGAAACTGGGCTATATCGGTCTCGGCAAAATGGGCTTCAACATGGTGCAACGATTGCTGGAGAAAGGGCACGAGGTCGTGGCTTACGACCGGAGTCCTGAGAGCGTGAAGGCCATTGCAAAAGAGGGCGCCCGGCCGGCTGACTCTCTCCAGGACATGGTGCAGGCCTTGCCGGTGCCCCGGCTGGTCTGGATCATGGTCCCCTATCAGGCAGTTGATGCCGTTCTCGCGGAGCTTGTTCCGTTGCTCGCCAGGGGAGACAGGGTGATCGACGGCGGCAATTCTCCGTATAAAGAATCAGAACGGCGGGCAGCGGAACTGGAGCGAAAAGGCATCGACTTTCTCGATGCCGGCGTGAGCGGCGGGCCGAAAGGCGCGAGGACGGGCGCCTGCATCATGGTCGGCGGGAAGCGCGGGGTGTTTGAAAAGCTGGAGCAGTTGTTCCGCGATCTGTCCGTGGCGAAGGGATACGCGTACCTGGGACCGGCCGGCGCGGGTCATTTCGTGAAGATGGTGCACAACGGCATCGAGTACGGCATGATGCAGGCCCTGGCCGAGGGATTTACGGTCCTGAAGAGGTCGCCCTTCAACCTGGACCTGGCGGTTGTCGCCGACCTCTACGATCACCGGAGCGTGATTGAATCGCGCCTTGTGGGCTGGCTCCAGGAGGCTTACCGCCAATTCGGCCCCGAACTGAAGGACATTTCCGGCTCAGCTGCGCAGAGCGGCGAGGGCATGTGGACCGTCGAGGCTGCAAAGGAGGTGGCTATCGCGGTTCCGATCATTGAGGGCTCCCTCGAATTCCGGCTCCGTTCTCAGAAGGAGCCGAGCTATACCGGCAAGATCATCTCGGCCCTCCGGCACCAGTTCGGCGGGCATGAGGCGGCCAAGAAATAATGAGCCAGGCACCGGGACTGTTTTGGCCTCTCCTCGCGCAGGGAAAGTGCGAGCGCGGGCAAGGGATGGTGTCCGGCAGGTGTTTTTTGTGTCTGGAATCTTCAGAAAGGATGGTGATAATGATGAGACCCGCAGATCTGAAGACACGCATATTCCTGGACGGCGGGGATCCCGCCGAAACCGACAAGATCATGAGCCTCCTGGGCTTTCTCGACGGACAGACCACGAACCCGACGCTCATCGCGAAGAACCCCGAGGCCCGCAGACGGCTCGATCAGGGTCTGAAGTTCGAGGAGCAGGAGGTTCTCGATTTCTACCGGGGCGTCGTCCGTGCGATCTCTGACCTGATCCCCCGGGGATCGGTGTCCGTCGAGGTCTATGGGGACGCGGTGACATCGGCGGATTCCATGCTGAGACAGGGCAGGGAGATGTTCTCCTGGATACCGAACGCGCATGTCAAATTCCCTACTTCGAAAGAAGGCCTCGCGGCGGCGCAGCGGGCGGTGAAGGAAGGGATGCGCGTGAACATGACCCTCTGCTTTTCCGAAGAGCAGGCAGCGGCCGTCTACGCGGCGACCCGGGGGGCGGCCAAGGGCCAGGTCTTTGTCTCCCCATTTGTGGGCAGGCTCGATGATCGAGGCGAGAACGGCATGGAAGTGATCGCCAATATCATGGCCCTGTACAAGCAGGGAGACGGCCATGTGGAGGTGCTGACCGCGAGCGTGCGGAGTCCCGACCATCTTCTGTACGCGCTCATGCTCGGATCGGACATCATCACCGTGCCTTACGGGGTGTTGAGGGCCTGGGGAGAGCAGGGGATGCCCCTGCCGCGGCCGGACTATCGCTACGGCGCCGGAGCCCTGAGGCCCATTCCGTACCGGGAGATAAGCCTGGATAGACCCTGGCAGGACTATGACATCCGCCATCCCCTGACGGACATGGGCATGGAAAAATTCTCCGCCGATTGGAAGGCGCTGATCGGGACGGCAGAGCGGAAGACGGCCTAGGCATGGGTGATCCCCTCTCTCAAGAGAACAGGGGCCGCAACGGTTCGGGCGGCCGCGTTGCGGAGTACCGCGTCATCGCACCCGAGTGCGAGATCGAGGTGACACCCCCGGCCGCGCTCATCATCTTCGGAGCGTCCGGCGACCTGGCGAAACGGAAGCTGTTCCCGTCCCTGTACCGTCTCTATAAGCACCAGATGCTGGCGGACAACTTTCTGATCCTCGGGACGAGCCGCGTCGAGTACTCGACCGGGAGCTTCCGGGCTATCGTACAGGATGCGGTCAGGGAGGCCTTTCCGGCGGACTTCGATCAAGCGGTCTGGGACGGGTTCCAGGCTCACGTTTATTACTCCACCTTTGATTACGGAGACCTCAGGTCCTATACCGCCGACCTCGTGAATATCCTTCCCGCGCTGGAGCAGAAGCATCAGACCCGGGGGAACCGTATCTTTTATCTGGCCATACCCCCCCAGGTGTTCGAAGCCGTGATCAACAATCTTGGGCGGGCCGGGCTTTCCCGCCAGGACGCGGGATGCAGTCACGTCGTAATCGAGAAGCCCTTCGGCCACGACCTCGCCTCCGCACGGAAGTTGAACCAGCTGGTACACACCTATTTCAAGGAAAGCCAGATCTTTCGCATCGACCACTACCTGGCGAAGGAAACGGTCCAGAACATCCTGATGTTCCGCTTCGCCAACGCCATCTTCGAACCGCTCTGGAACCAGCGTTACCTGGACCACATCCAGATCACGGCCGCGGAGACCCTGGGCGTCGAGCACCGCGCGGGCTATTACGAGCAGGCGGGCATCATCCGCGACATGTTCCAGAACCACATGTACCAGCTTCTGTGCCTGACGGCCATGGAGCCTCCCTCACGATTCATCGCCGAGCAGGTGCACGATGAGAAGGCCAAGGTCCTGCGCTCCCTCAGGCGCGCCCCGCGGGAACAGCTGCTCGAGCAGGTCGTGATCGGGCAGTACGGGCCCGGCAGGTTCAACGGTCGGGCGGTGCCCGGGTACCGTGAGGAGGAGGGCGTCTCCCGTGACTCCCGCACGCCGACGTTCGCCGCCATGAAGCTCTTCGTCGACAACTGGCGATGGCACGGCGTCCCTTTTTACCTTCGGTCCGGCAAGCGGCTGGCCGCACGGAAGACGGAAATATCCATCCACTTCAGGGACGTCCCCTTTTCCATGTTCCCGGATTCCGTGACGGGCCCCATCGCGGCGAACACGATCGTGCTCATGATCCAGCCCGACGAAGGCATGAGCCTCACGTTCCAGTCAAAACAGCCTGGGACCAAGGTCTGCCTGAGCCCCGTTCAGATGACCTACTCCTACCCGCGGGGAGTGCTGCTCGACGCATACGAGTGGGTGCTCCTTGACTGCATGCTCGGCGATCACATGCTGTTCATGCGCGAAGACAGCGTGGAGCTGGCATGGTCGACGCTCATGCCGCTGCTCGACGCGATCGCGTCGGACACCCGCGCCGCCATCCCGGTCTATCCCGCGGGCTCCGACGGCCCGGACGAGGCGCGCCGCATGATCGAAGGTGACGGGCGTTTCTGGAGGCCGCTGTGACCCGGGCAACACTGACCGACATCCGGGTATATCCCGACCTGGCCGCGATGAGCAGTGCGGCCGCAGAGCTTATTTTTTCGATCGCCCGTCAGGCGGTCGCCTCCCGCGGCCGTTTCGCGGCCGCCCTCTCCGGGGGCTCCACGCCGCGGCATCTCTACTCCCTGCTTGCGGCCTCACCGTACCGGGAGGCGCTGCCCTGGCAGCACATGCATGTCTTCTGGGCGGACGAACGCTGTGTTCCGCCCGACCACAACGACAGCAATTACCGGCTCGCGAACGAAACGTTCCTTTCAAAGGCGCAGATCCCTGCCGGGAATGTGCACCGGATACGGGGAGAGGCAGAGCCAGGCGATGCTGCCCGGCAATACGAGGGGGAGCTCTCAGCGTTCTTCGGACCCGCGATACCCGCCTTCGACCTGGTGCTCCTGGGAACCGGTCAGGACGGCCACACGGCCTCGCTCTTCCCCGGCTCCGCATCGCTCCGCGAGCGAACACGGCTGGCACTGCCGGTCCTCCGTGCCCGGCCGGCGCCAGGCCGCGTGACGCTCACGCTCCCTGTGCTGAACGCGGCGGAACAGGTGATCTTCCTCGTAGCCGGAGAATCCAAGGCCCGTATCGTGCACGAGGTGCTGGAAGACGGGAACCCGAAGGGCCGTCCGGCGGGCCTGGTGAGACCGTTCCGAGGGAGCCTGATCTGGATGCTCGACCGCGGGGCCGCCGAAGCGCTGACGGGCGTCGTTGTGAAAAAGGAATAAATGGCGGGTGTCCGGTCTCCATGCAGTTTGTGCTATGATTGAGATTATTCGACAGTGAAAGGAGGTGAGTCAGGATGAAAAAACCCGTGAACGCAAAGGCGCTGGAAAAAGAGGCGGCTTACTGGAGCGCACTGAAGGAACTGGCGAAAATGAATCCTGGCACGGTATGCCACAAATGAAAGGGCTGAAAGAGCTAACGTTGCTGGTCAGCAACCACACGCAGAGCGGCGGGTAAGGCAGGACTTCAGCAGGAGTCCGCAGCCGTCTTGTCTTACCCGCCGGGTAATTTATTCGCATCCCCTCATTCGTCATCATTTTTTTCTCTCATTATGGCGACCAACGGACAACCTTTTGAATTCTTCCTGCAATGGCATCTGACGGAGAAATGCAATCTCTGGTGCCGGCACTGTTACCAGGGAGAACGGAGCGCCGATGAGATGCCGCTTCCCGAAATAACCCGGGCCATCGCCGAAGCGTCGGACATGATCCGGGAATGGTCCGATACGTACGGGATCAGCTTCCGGCCCAGCATGAACATCACGGGCGGAGAACCCTTCCTCCGGCATGATCTCTTCGACGTACTGAAGGAAGCGAAGAACCGCGGCTTCGAGCTTTTCCTGCTCACGAACGGCACGCTCGTGGACCGCGCGCGAGCCGAGGCGCTCGCCGGGCTGGGCGTGGACGGCGTGCAGGTGAGCATGGAGGGGCCCGAGGACGTTCATGACGCCATCCGCGGAGCCGGAAGTTTTGCCGCGTCGGCCGCCGGCGTCGAACGGCTCGTGGACTGCGGCATCCCAGTCACGCTGAATGTGACGCTCTCCCGGCTGAACGCAGACCATATGAAAAAGCTGATCGCCTACGGTTCTCATGCAGGCGTGAGGCGGATCGGCTTTTCGCGTCTCGTGCCCTCAGGCAGGGGGAGGACGATGGTCAGCGAGATGCTCACGCGGGAGGAACTGGCCCCGCTCTATTCCTCGCTCCTTTCCCGGGAGCTGGCCGGCGTGGAGATCGTGACCGGCGATCCCGTGGCCGCGCAGCTCCGCAAAAGGGACCGCGTGAGCGGGGACGCCGGGGACACGATCGCGGGCGGATGCGCCGCGGGCCTGGCTGGCCTGACGATCCAGTCGAACGGAAACATCCTGCCCTGCAGGCGTCTGCCCCTGTCCCTCGGGAATATCCGCAGGGACTCGCTGCGCGAGGTCTGGGCCGCATCGCCCGTGCTCGAAGCGCTGCGCGACCGGAGCAGGTACCGGGGAAAATGCGGGGCCTGCCCCCGCTGGGCCCGCTGCCGGGGGTGCCGGGCGATCGCCTATGCCTGGTCCCGCTCCCGGGGCGGGGATGATTTCCTGGCCGATGACCCGCAGTGCTTCCTGGAAACCTGACGTTCTCGCCACGAAGCCGGGGTCGATATGAGGATGACGGGGTCCCGACAAGAGGAGGTGGACGACATGGATGCAATGAGCGCAATTCTTTCCCGGAGAAGCATCCGCCAGTATACGAACAAGCCGGTGGCGAGGGAGTCAGTGTACGAGGTCCTGCAGGCGGCCATGAACGCTCCCTCGGCGGGGAACGAGAGACCCTGGCATTTCATCGTCCTGACGGAACGGCGGGTCCTGGACGAGATCCCGAAGTTCCACCCCTATTCGGCCATGCTGAAGCAGGCCTCGGCCGCCATCCTGGTCTGCGCTGACCTGTCGCTGGAAAAGCAAAAGGGCTGCCTGGCGCTTGACTGCTCGGCTGCGACGGAGAATATCCTGATCGCGGCCCATGCGAAGGGGCTCGGCGCGGTCTGGTGCGGCGTTTATCCCACGGAGGACCGCATGGCGAATCTCAGGAAACTGCTCCGCCTCCCCGACGCGATCATGCCCTTCTCGCTCGTCCCGATCGGATTCCCGGCGGAAATCAGGCGCGGCGAGGACCGCTACGATGCTTCCCGGGTCCATTGGAACGAGTGGTAGCACGCCGCTGTCAACCCGTTCCGTGTCGATGACCTCCGGCGATCGTGACCGGGGAATGCTCACAAAAAGCTTGTTCTCTCCTCGTATTTTTTGCAAGGCGGGGCCATGCACGGCAATCAAAAGCCTTTCCCGTTGACAAGCGAAAACACGTGTGCTATGGTTGGATTCAAGCGCAGTGCCCCGCAGCCTTTTCTTTTTTTCACACTTCCAGACCAACATCAAAACCGCGTAAGGAGGAGCATCATGAAGACCGGAAGATCAACGTTGTTCGTCATTATCCTGCTTGTCAGCACGTTCGCTTTTTGGGGATGTCCGAAGAAGGCGGAGGTGACCGCCACGCCGGAGGCGCAGAAGGAAGTACAGCCCGCCGCGCCGGAGCAGGCAAAGCCTGCGGAACCGAAGGCGGAGGAAGCAAAGCCCAAGGCAGAGGAACGCGCCGCGGCATCGGCGAAGGGACTGGAGCCCGTGTATTTTGATTTCGACAAGTCCTTCATCCGCGAGGATGCGCGGCCCGTCATGAAGGCGAATGCCGAATGGCTCAAGGCGAACCCGAAGGTCAAGATCAAGATCGAGGGGAACTGCGATGAGCGCGGCACGATCGAGTACAACCAGGCGCTCGGCCAGCGCCGCGCCGCAGCCGCGAAGAAATATCTGACCGACATGGGCATTGCCGGGAGCCGTATCTCGCTGATCAGCTACGGAAAGGAAAAGCCGGCCTGTACGGCGAGCACCGAAGAGTGCTGGCAGAAGAACCGACGGGACGACCTCGTGGCGCAATAGGCAATGATCGGGACGGCGTGGGTCCGCAGGGAGCCACGCCGTTCTGTTTCAGGCATGTGCCGGGAGGCCGGCACGAGGAGCTATGAAGGTTCTATGAAGATCGGGCTGTCACTCATCAGCATGCTGTTCCTTGTCCTTGCCGCCTGCGCGCCACAGGCCGAACTGGTGAAGACCCGGTCGGACCTTGCGGAAATGCGCGAGGAGGTAAGGACGTCCCGGTCTCGCATCCAGGAACTCCAGAAGTCACAGCAGGAGCTTGAGAAGCGGATCGAGGCGGTCGATGCCAGCGCCAAGGGCACCAATGACGTCCAGAAGGCATTGGCCGACTACGGCGCCAAGACGGACCAGCTCGCGACGGACATCCAGCTGCTCCAGGGCAAGCTCGAGGAAAACAATTTCCGCATCGCCGACATGGGCCAGAAGGTCGATGACAGGGGCTTCAAGGTCGCCGAGCTGACGGCGCGCATCGACGAACTCGAGGCAAAACTGAAGTCGCTCGCGGCAGCCCCGGGCGTCGCCACGGGAGCGACGGCGACCGCTGAGAAGAAGGCGGGTCCCAGGGCCCTCGAGCCGTCCGAGGCCTACCGGCAGGCGTTGAACGACTACAACAGCGGGAACTTCGATCTCGCCCTTGCCGGGTTCCAGAACTACATCACCCAGTTCCCGGATACCAGCCAGGTCGACAAGGCCCAGTACTGGGTGGGCGAATGCTACTATGCCAAGAAGGACTTCGGCAGCGCCATCGACGCCTTCGCGAAAGTCATCAAGAGCCACCCGAAGAGCGACAAGGTGCCCGGCGCCAAGCTCAAGATCGGATACTCCTACCTCAACGAGAACAATGCCGCCAAGGCCCGCGAATGGCTGAACAGGGTCATCAAGGAATACCCCGGCTCGAAAGAGGCGGACCTGGCAAAAGAAAAGCTGCGGAAGATCGGGAAGTGATCCCGTCCCTCACCAGGCACCTTCCTCGCTCATCCTGTAGCCAGCGATAGACACGTCCTCGCCCTTCCTATCCGCGATCAGCCGGGCTCACCAATCAGCGAGACTGCGGAGCTCTCATGACCATCCTCGAAGCACGCGGCATCACGAAGACCTACCCCATCGGCAGCGCGACGATCACGGTGCTGAATGATGTCTCCCTTGCCGTCGCCGCCGGCGAGTTCCTCGTCGTCCAGGGCGAGAGCGGCAGCGGCAAATCGACGCTGCTCTCCATCCTCTCGGGGCTCGACAGCACCGATCGCGGCAGGGTCCTGGTCGAGGGGAGGGACATCACCAACCTCCCCGAGGACGAGCTTGCGCCGCTCAGGAACGTTTTTTTCGGATTCATCTTCCAGTCCTTCCACCTGGTCCCTTCCCTGACGACGATCGAGAACGTCATGTTTCCGGCAGAGCTCCGCGGAGACCCCCGGGCGAGGGAGAAGGCGGATACCCTCCTCGCGCGCGTCGGTCTTTTGGGGCGGGCCGCAAGTTTCCCCCACCAGCTTTCCGGCGGCGAAAAACAGCGCTGCGCCATCTGCCGGGCCCTCATAAACGATCCCCGGATCATCTTCGCTGACGAGCCCACGGGCAATCTTGATTCCCTCAACGGCAAGGCCGTGCTTGAGCTGCTCAATGAGCTCCATCGTGAACGGCGAGCCACCCTGGTGCTCGTAACGCACAGCCGGGACATCGCCGCGACCGCGGACCGGGTCGTGACCCTGCGGGACGGCAGGATCGACGCGGGGATCGTCCATGCGTAGCCGACACCTTGTCCGCCGCCAGATCACGGGAGCCCTGCACCAGTCCGTTGTATTCGTTCTCTGCGTGATCCTCTCCATAGTAACCCTGGTTTCACTGAGCGGCTTCAGCGGAAGTGTCCACGCGTCGTTCCTGAGGGACGCTCGCGCGCTCCATGCCGCGGACATCATCATCCAGGCCCACGCGCCGTTCTCGCTCCCCCTCCTGAAGGCCGTGAACAGGCTGGAGCGGCTGGGGTCGATCGAAAGCGCACGCGTCTATCGCTTCTATTCGGTGGTGCGGACGGCAAAGGGCGATGCCTCGCTCTTGGCGGACCTGAAGGTCGCGGAGCCGGGCTACCCGTTCTACGGCAGGGTCGAGCTTGCATCGGGACGATCGTTCCCTGAGGTGCTGACCCGGGGAGGTGTTGTCGTGGAGCAGGCTCTCCTTGACCGCCTCCACCTCCGTATCGGCGACCGTCTCCGGGTGGGGAGCGCCATGCTCACGGTCCGCGACGTGGTGACCGTGGAACCCGACAGGCCGGTGAACTTCTTTGCCCTCGGCCCCCGGGTCTTCGTGGCCGCCTCGGACCTTGCCTCGCTCGACCTCATCGGAAAGGGGAGCCGCGTCGATTACGATATTCTCGCCCGCGTACGGGACCGGAAGGATCTGGACCGGGTCGCGGGAGAGCTCCGAAGCGCGGCGCTCAAGGACCGGGAACGGGTCGAAACCTATCAGACCGCTGATTCCGGAGTGAAGCGGTTCTTTGACAATTTTCTCTTCTTCCTGAACTTGATCGGCATATTCACGCTGCTGCTCGCAGGCGTCGGCATCCAGAGCTCGCTGACCGCGTTCCTGAAGGATCAGGAGCGGACCATCGCCGTGATGAAAGCGCTCGGGGCGAAGAGCCGCTTCATCATCGGGCACTATTTCACGGTCGTTCTGGTGCTGGGCCTCGGCGGGACATTCCTGGGCATTGGTGCGAGCTTTCTGCTCCAGAGGGCGCTCCCCGGCCTGTTTCGGGGACTCCTCCCCGCCAATCTGGAACTGACCATTTCCTCCGGCGCGATGGCAGAGGGGCTTATGCTCGGCTTGTTCGTAGTGGCCCTTTTCACGTTCCTGCCCCTGGACCGGTTGAAGGAGGTGAAGCCGCGGTCCATCTTCGGCAAGGAGGAGCAAGGCAGCACGCAGCGCAGGCCTGCGTGGCTCACGGGCGCTGCCGGCGCCATCTTCTTTGTCGCGATGGTCCTGTGGCGGGTGCGGGAGGTGAAGACCGGCCTCTACTTCGTCTTCGGCGTGGGGATGCTCATTGTGGTCGCATTTTTATGCGCCGAGGGGGTCCTCCGGATCGTGAGGAGGCTGCCCGCGAAGAACCTTGTCCTCCGGCAGGCCATGAGGGGGCTTTTTCGCCCCCGGAACGCCACGCGGTCGATCATCGTCACCCTGACCGCCTCCCTGGCCGTGATCTTTTCCATCACGCTCGTCGAGCAGAACCTGGATGAGACCTTTGTCCGCTCCTATCCTCCTGATTCGCCCAACCTCTTCTTCATCGATATTCAGCCGGGGCAGAAGGACGCCTTTGCCCGGGAACTCGGTATCGAGACCACCTACTTCCCCGTTGTGCGGAGCACCATTCTGGAGGTGAACGGCGAGCCGATCGACGCGGAACAGGAGCGTCGGAAGCGGGGGGACAACCTTGCCCGCGAGTTCAATCTTACCTGGCGGGGCCACCTGCTGGAGGACGAACGGATCGTCTCCGGGAAGGCGCTTTTCCTGGATGACTGGCCCGGGGTCCAGGTGTCGGTCCTCGACACCGTCCTCTCCATGCGGAACATGAAGGTCGGCGACACCATCACCTTCCGCATCCAGGGAATACCGCTGGCAGCCAGGATATCGAGCATCCGGACGAGGACAAGAACCTCGCTGCAGCCGTTCTTCTACTTCGTCTTCCCGGAGCAGGCGCTGAAGGACGCGCCCCAGACATTCTTCACCGCCGTTCGCGTTGACCGGGACCGGATCGCCCCGCTCCAGAACCGCATCGTGGCCCGCTTCCCGAACGTGACCGTCATCGACGTGACCGAAACGGTCGCCGTCTTTGCCCGGGTCATGGACCGGCTTTCTTCCATCGTCCGCTTCTTCACCTTCTTCAGCGTCGTCGCCGGCGTCCTCATCATCATCAGCTCGGTCTTCGCCACCCGTTACGCGCGGATCCAGGAGGCGGTCTTTTTCACGATCCTCGGCGCGCGGGGACGCTTCGTCCTTGCGGTGTTTTCCCTGGAGGGTCTCATGCTCGGCTTGATCAGCGGTGTCATCGCGCTTGTCCTCGCCCAGTCGGTGGGCTGGATCGTGTGCAAGTACTCCCTCGACGTGGCCTACAAACCCTCGAGCGCCGCGAGCGTGCTCATGGTCCTGTCGACGATGCTCCTCGTCGTCGTGGTCAGCCTCGGAGCGTCGATCCCGATACTCCGGCAAAAACCTGCCGCCTTCCTGAGGGAGCAGGCGGAGGAGTGAAGAGAGTTTCTGCGATCACACGTCCCTTGTTCCATCGAAGAAGGGGATCTATGAACGTTATAAGGATGGCTTTCGGGGGGATCGTTATTTCCCTGCTGTGTGTTCTCTCCGGATGCGAACAACAGCATGCGGCAACGCCGCGGGTACAGCAACAACCCGTCTATGAGGGGACCATTGTTGCCGTTGGTGACAGCCTCACGGCGGGAAAGGGCGTCAACGAGGAGGATGCCTATCCCGCGCAGCTGGAGAGCAAGCTCGGGAAGGCGGGGTACCACTGGCGGGTCGTCAACGCAGGGATCAGCGGTGAGACGAGCAGCGGCACCCTCTCCCGCGTCGCCTGGGTGCTGAAGCTCAAACCGGACATCGTCATCCTGGAAACCGGACCGAACGACGGCCTCAGGGGGATCGACCCCGGCATGACGCAAAGGAATGTCGACGAGACGGTGCGCATTCTGCAGGAGAACGGGGTCACGGTCGTGCTGGCGGGAATGAAAATGGTCTCCAACCTGGGCCGCGAATTCACCCGGGCATTTTCAGCCATGTATCCCGCGGTGGCAAGGAAGCGCAACCTCATTCTGGTCCCCTTCCTGCTCGAGGGCGTGGCGGGCGACCCGTCGCTCAACCAGGCCGATGGCATCCACCCCACGGCGGAAGGATACCGGATCGTCGCAGAGACGGTCTATCCCTATGTCCGCCGGGCGATCGAGAACAGAAAAAAATGAAAGACGATAACGAATGCTCAAAGGCGGCCGGGGATGCCGCAGGGAAGACAGGACAGCGTGTTTTACGCTGGGACCTCCTTGAGCATGATAGTGAAAGAGAAGACGGAAGCCCAACTGATTCTCACCTCTCACAGGCAGCGTCTCGTAAAATTTCATCCGTCACGACTGTATCAAATACTACATCTGATAGAGCAGAGGCTTCACTCATGCTCAGGCCCACTGTGCATATGGAGCAACGTACTGATTTACCATAATAAACCGAGTGGCACCTATTGGTCTGAACATTGCATAAACACCGCAGGGAGGCTTGCGATGCGAATCAAGATGCTCATGGCGTTCTGTACGATCGTTCTGGTTCCTCTTCTGGCCTTGGCCGACGAAGCGGTCGTATCGCTCAAGGACCTGGAACGGGAGGCGCTCGCCCGCAATCCCGGCATCGGGATGGCAGAAAAGAAGGCCGAGGCGGCGGGGGAGCGGAAAGGGGCCGCGTCCGGCATGCCGGACCCCGTGATCGGCTACGCGCTCCAGAATGTGGGCGCGCTCGGGACATCCACCATCGGCAAGGATCCGATGAGCATGCAGGGCGTGGTCGTGTCCCAGGAGATCCCCTTCCCGGGCAAGCTCTCTACGAAGGGGAAAGCGGCGCAGAAGCAGGCGGAGCAGGCGGAGGAGACGGCCCGCGAAACGCAGCTCAAGGTCCTGAGCGACCTGCGCAAGTCCTACTATGAATACTACCTCGCTTTCAAGTCCATCGAGATCCTGGAGCAGACGAAGGACCTGATGAAGAACCTGGAGAGGATCGCCGAGACGCGGTACGCCACGGGCCAGGGAAGCCAGCAGGACGTGCTGCGTGCACAACTGGAAGTTTCCATGCTGCTCGACCGGATCGCGGAGCAGGAGCAGAACAAGGACGTCCGGGCGGCGGAGATCAACAGGCTCGTTGGCCGCGACCCTCTGGCGCCCCTGGGCAGGCCCGCCGACGTCTTCCCCACGACCCTTGCCATGACGCAGGAGGAGATGAGCAGCATGGCCATCGCCCACTCGCCGGTCCTGGCTGCGCAGCAGCGGATGGTGGAGCAGAGCGAGTTCGAGGTATCCATGAGCAAGCAGGAATACCTGCCGGACATGGCCGTTTCGGTCGGGTGGTTCGCGAGGGACGGACTGCAGGACGTATGGCAGGCGAGCGTGATGCTCAAGGTGCCCCTGTACTTCTGGAACAAGGCTGCCGGCGTGCGTGCGGCCCGGGCGGACGCGAACGCTTCTCGGCATTCGCTGGAAGCGGAAAAGCTGGGGGTCCTGGCGCGGGTGCGGGAGCTCTATTCCATGGCAAAGACCGCGGAGCACCACCTCCATTTGTACGAGGCCGGCATCATCCCCCAGGCCCGGCTTTCGCTCCAGTCGGCCACGTCCAACTACCAGGTGGGCAAAACCGACTTTGTGTCCCTCCTGGACAGTGAGAACGTCCTGTTCAAGTACCAGCTCATGGAGCAGGAGGAACTGGTAAACCTGAACAAGTCCCTCGCCATGATCGGAGAGCTTACGGGCAGTGAGTGACGAGTCCGAAGCGGGGAGTTCGGAGTAAGGGGCTCGAAAATCCGCAGGGCGTCAGGCGTGAGGCGATACCTGATCAGGCCGTGGAGAAAAAATCAGATGAAGAAATCCGACGCAATTCCACAATATCTAATTTTCAATGTTCAATTTGCCTTCGCCGCGCTCCTTCTTGTTTCTTTGTGCGGCGGTGTCTCTGCCCAGGAGCAGAGCGGTCCTGCGAGCCAGGGAGTGCCGAAGACGGAGCCCAAGGCACCTGCAGCGGCAACGAAGCAGCAGGAGACGGCTCCCACAATAACCATATCGCCGGACAAGGTCCAGCTGATCGGCATCCGGACCGCGGTGGCCTCTTTTCGCTCCCTGGGCAGGGCCATCCGCACGGTAGGCAAGGTAGAGCCGGACGAACGGAAGCTCGCCTACGTCAACACCAAGGTCGGCGGCTGGGTCAAGAAGCTGTACGTGAACTTCACCGGGGAGCACGTGATGAAGGGCCAGCCGCTCCTCTCGCTCTACAGCCCGGACCTCGTGACAGCCCAGGAGGAGTATCTGCTCGCGCTCCGGCAGATCAGGTCCGGCCAGACGCGTTCCTCGGGATTAGCCGAGATCGATTCGTCGCGCGCGGCGCTGCTCGAGTCCGCGCGGCGCAGGCTGCTTCTCTGGGACATTACTCCGCAACAGATCGAGGTGTTGGAGGCCTCGGACAAGCCGATGACGGACATGACCATCGAGGCGCCCCTGAGCGGGGTCGTGCTCGAGAAGATGGTGCTCGAAGGGGCATACATCTCCCCGGGCATGAACCTCTACCGGATCGCCGACCTCTCGGAGGTCTGGATCCTGGCCGACGTGTACGAGTACGAGGTTCCCCAGATAAAGGTCGGCCAGGCCGCGCTCGTAACGATCCCCTACACGGCGGGCGGGCCGCTCAGGGCAGCGGTGAACTACATCAACCCGGTGCTCGATCCCGCGACGCGGACCGTGAAGGTCCGGGTGTCCGTCGCAAACCCCGGGCTGATGCTCAAGCCCGAGATGTTCGCCAACGTCGAGATCCAGACCGGCTCCGGGTCC
Source organism: Nitrospirota bacterium (assembly GCA_035516965.1). Classification (NCBI taxonomy): domain Bacteria; kingdom Pseudomonadati; phylum Nitrospirota; species Nitrospirota bacterium. The sequence goes on along the minus strand of DATIZR010000091.1, from coordinate 23,238 downwards.
CGGCTTACCATCCCCCGCGAGGCGGTCCTGAACTCCGGCACGCGCCAGATCGTGTACGTGGAGAAGAAGCCCGGGACCTACGAGATGCGCGAGGTGGCGCTCGGTCAGCAGGGCGAGGATCTCGTCGAGGTGTTGAAGGGAATCCAGAAAGGGGAGCGCGTGGTCACGTCGGGAAACTTCCTGATCGATTCCGAAAGCCAGCTCCGGAGCGGGGGGCAGTGAGGCCGACGCGGAGACAATGAGGCGACGGGGTGACGGGGGGCCGAAAACGAGTCCCAGCCTCCCGCCGTCATCCTCAGCTCGACCGATGATTCCTTTTGTGTTGATTCCTTTGCGGCCTTGCGCGAGAAAAGGATTTTAGGATTTTATCATTCTCTTTCGGAGTAGCAGATGTTAGCCAAGATAATAGAGCTGTCGGCACGCAATAAGTTCCTGGTCTTCCTGGCCGTGGCCTTCCTGACCGTCTGGGGCATCTGGGCGCTGTACCACACGCCCCTGGACGCGATCCCGGACCTGTCCGACGCGCAGGTAATCATCTTCACCGAATGGACCGGCAGGAGCCCCGACCTGGTGGAGGACCAGATCACCTATCCCATCGTATCGACGATGCTGGCGGCGCCCAAGGTGCGCGTGGTACGCGGCAAATCCTTCCTCGGCCTTTCCTTTGTCTACGTCATCTTCGAGGACGGCACTGACATCTATTGGGCCCGGAGCCGCGTCCTGGAATACCTCCAGGGCGTGGGCGGAAAACTGCCCGCAGGCGTTACCCCGACGCTGGGGCCCGATGCAACGGGCGTGGGATGGGGGTTCCAGTACGCCATCACCGACGAGACCGGCAAGCACGACCTTGCCGAGCTCCGCTCGCTCCAGGACTGGACGCTCAAGTACGCCGTGGAATCCGTGCCCGGCGTGTCGCAGGTGGCGAGCGTGGGCGGGTTCGTCAAGCAGTACCAGATCACCATCGACCCGAACCGGCTGCTGGCCTACCGGCTGCCGCTCATGAAGGTGACCGAGGCGGTGCGCAGGAGCAACAGCGACGTCGAAGGCCGCGTCGTGGAGTGGTCCGGCAGGGAATACATGGTGCGCGGCCGCGGCTACATCCATGATAAGTCGGACATCGAGAAGATAGCCGTGGGCAGCGACAAGGGCACCCCCATCCTGCTCAGGGACATCGCCACGGTCCAGCTGGGGCCCGAGATCAGGCGCGGCGCGGCCGATCTCGACGGCAAGGGCGAGGCCGTGGGCGGCATCGTGGTGATCCGCTTCGGCGAAAACGTGCTTTCCGTCATCGACCGGGTCAAGGCCAGGATCAAGGACATCGAACCTACGCTGCCCGAGGGCGTCAAGATCATCACGACCTACGACCGCTCGGAGCTGATCCACCGGTCCGTGGATACGCTGAAGGAGGAGATCCTCAAGCTCGGCCTCGCCGTGAGCGCTGTCTGCGTCGTGTTCCTGTTCCATCTGCCGAGCGCCCTCGTCGTGATACTGACCCTGCCGATCGCGATCCTCATTTCGTTCATCTGCATGTATTATCTCGGCATCAGTTCGAACATCATGAGCCTCTCGGGCATCGCCATCGCCATCGGCGCCATGGTGGACGCCTCGATCATCATGGTCGAGAACGCCCACAAGAAGCTGGAGGAGTGGGAGGTCGGGGGCAGGCTGCACGGCTCGCGCATTGATGTGATCATCAACGCCGCCAAGGAGGTGGGCCCCTCGCTCTTCTTCTCGCTCCTGGTAATCACCGTCGGCTTCCTGCCCGTCTTCACGCTGGAGGAGCAGGCCGGGCGGCTGTTCAAGCCGCTGGCATACACGAAGACGTTCTCGATGCTGTTCGCGAGCTTCCTGGCCATCACGCTCACGCCCGTGCTCATGACGCTCTTCATCAAGGGGAAGATCAGGCACGAGGACGACAATCCCGTCAGCCGCTTCCTGATAAGGATCTACCATCCCGTTGCGGAGTTCTCGCTCCGCTTCCGGAAGAGCGTCATCATCGGCGCCGTCGTGATCGTGGCCGTCACCGCCATCCCCTTCGCGCGGCTCGGGTCCGAGTTCATGCCTCCGTTGTACGAGGGCACGCTCCTGTTCATGCCCACGTCGGTGCCCGGCGCCTCCATCACGACCATGTCCGACGTGATGCAGGCCCAGGACCGCATCATGAAGCAGTTCCCCGAGGTGGAGCGGGTCTTCGGCAAGGCAGGCAGGGCGGAAACGCCCACGGACCCCGCACCGCTCGAAATGGTCGAGACGAACGTGACACTCAGGCCGGTGAGCGAGTGGCGGCCGCAGTTCCGGAAGTGGGAGGACCTTCGCGACGAGATGGACAACGCCCTTGCCATGCCCGGCGTCGGCAACAACTGGACCATGCCGATCATCGGCAGGATCGACATGCTCTCCACGGGCATTCGAACGCCGCTGGGACTCAAGGTGTTCGGCCCGCGTCTCGATGAGATCGAGCGCATCGGCCTCGACCTGGAGAGGACCCTGCGCGTCGTTCCCGGGACCCGGGCCGTCTACGCCGAGCGCGCGAACACCGGCTACTTCCTGGATTTCACGATCAACCGCGACGAGATCGGCAGGTACGGCCTGCGCGTGGAGGACGTGCAGGAGGTTATCGAGTCCGCAATCGGCGGAATGAACCTGACGACCACCGTGGAGGGCAGGGAGCGCTATCCCGTGAACATCCGGTACGGGCGAGAGCTGCGCGACGACGTGGAGAAACTCAAGCGGGTGCTCGTGCCCGCCATGGAGGGAGCGCAGGTGCCGCTCGGCCAGCTGGCGGACATCCGCGTGACGCGCGGCCCCGGGCTCGTGCAAAGCGAGGGAGGACGGCTGACGGCGAGCGTGACGCTCAACATCGAGGGCGGCGATTTTGGGGGGTACGTGCACCGTGCGCAGGAGTCGATCGCGAGAAATGTGAAGGTCCCCGCGGGATATTCGATCCTCTGGTCCGGGCAGTACGAGTACATGGAGAACGTGAAGGCCAAGCTCTTCTATGTCATCCCTCTCACACTGCTCATCATCATCGTGCTCATCTATCTCAACACGGAGTCCTGGCTCAAGACGGCCATCGTGCTGCTTGCCGTACCGTTCTCGCTCGTGGGCACGGTCTGGCTCCTCTACCTCCTGGGCTACCACATGAGCACGGCCGTCTGGGTCGGCGTGATCGCGCTGGCCGGGCTCGACGCCGAGACGGGAATCGTGATGCTCCTGTACCTCGACCTCTCGTACAACCGCTGGCACCAGGAGGGCCGGATCAATTCGCTCCGCGACATCGAGGCTTCCGTCATGGAAGGCGCGGTCAAGCGGATCAGGCCCAAGATCATGACCGTGTCGGTGATCCTGGCAGGACTCGTCCCGATCCTGTTCTCGACGGGGACGGGCGCGGACGTGATGAAGCGCATTGCCGCGCCCATGGTCGGCGGCGTGGTCACGTCCACGATCCTCGAGCTGGTCATCTACCCGGCGATCTATGTGATCTGGAAGGAGCGGGGACTGAGGAGAGAGGGCGCTGAGAAGGTATAAATAAGAATTGGGGGAAGCAGACGTAAAACGAGGCAGGATCAAGTCCTGCCCCGTTGTTGGTGCGAACGTGATGCCTACTGGTGCCCGCTCGTACTGATGCCCTGTGCGTAGATATCCACCGATGTGCCGCTGCGTTCGTCCTCCCAGACGACAATGGCTCCGCCCGAGCTGTCCGCAACGATTTTCGGATACATCTGGTGAAGGTCGGCTGTTGATACCGGGGAATCACGTCAGTCCTTTCAAACGGAACTACGACAACCTGAACAACCTGAACAACGGCATCTCTCAAGGCCTGAAGATTTTTGCGCGACGCATGAATGAGCGGGAAACGCGGTCTGGACCGAAAGGGTAAAAGCCATCTCTGTATCAGAATCCCGATACTGTGCTTGTAATCGATCAACGGAAGAGGCGATCAGATAGTAAACTTACAACTAGCATAATGCAACCGATCGCAAAGGTGACAAGGGGGGGTATTTTCAGGGTTTGGAAGGGTTCTGAGGGGGAGCGTGCTGTTCTGGCCACGGGGAGCGCAGCAGCGCTGCCTCAGCCTATTTTACTTCTTTTTCATGCTTTCCATCGCCGCGTCATACCGCTTCAGATAATCCCCGACGACGCGGTCCGGCTCGTATCCGAGAGCCCGGGCATAGGCCATGAGAAAACCGCGGAGATAGGGGCGGACCGGCAGTTTGTCATATATTTCTTCTTCGATCAGTTCCAGGTAGCGGGTGCCCACTTTCGTCATTTCCGCGATGCTCCGCACCGACAGGCCGCGCTGTTCGCGAAGAAGCCTCATGGCCGGCCCCGTGAACTCCGCATTGAAGGGGGGCGGCGGCTGCAGGGAGGCCTGGAGAACAGGCTCTGCCGTTTCCCCGGAAGGTTTCGTCGGCGCCTCCTCGGTCTTCCTGGTCCGGCCATCGAGCCGATCTATGAAATCGGACGGCGTCGTTACTGCCCGGTGCCGAGGGGTGGATGGCATCGGCAGGCCTTCCTCGGACTCCTGCTGGATCCCCCGCAGCATGTCATCGTACCGCTTGCGCTGGGATTCGTACGTCAGCGTCCGGTAGGCTTCCTCGATCCGCTGATTGATGGCCGCGGTCTCCTCGGGAGTGAAGAGCGAGTACAGCGCGATGGAGTTGGGCTCGTAGATCCGGCGGATGCGCTCGTACGCCTTGTGGACCTCCTGGGATGTCGCCGTGGGGCTGACTTCCAGCAGTTCGTAATAGTTCAGGTCTTCGATCTTTTTGACCATGATCATTCTCTCAGCTTGCCGGCGATCCGGCACGTCTGCTACAGCGAATTCAGCGCGAGCTGCTCTTTCCTGAGCACGTTGTGGACGATCCGTTCGATGCAGCGCGAGGGCCGCGAATAGGGGTATTCGACGGTGAGCGGCCGTTTGCCCCTGATCGACTGCCAGACGCAGTCATCATATTCCACGTACCCCAGGTATTCCAGGTTGATGCCGAAGTATTTCTGGCAGGCGCTCTTCATCGAAAACCCGATCTGGATGTCATTCTTCGTCCGAACCTGGTTCACGATGAGCTTGGGCTTGAATTTCATCACCTCGAGCTCGAGGATCTCGCCCACTTCCTGCTCCATCTTCTTCACCTGCTCGATGAGGTCATAGGGGGTCCGGATGCCCATGACGTTCTTCTGGTCCATGGCCGCGTCGATGAGGTCCTTGATGTTCTGGTTCGCCACGACCTTTTTGAAGCGGCGGTAGAAGGCGCTCTTGATGAACCGGTAGGCGTTCTCGATGGCCGTCGGTTCGGGAAGCACGACCAGGATCCCGTGGTCCGAGAAGAGGAAGAAGTCGAGGATGTTGAATGACGTGCCGGCGCCGAGGTCCAGGAGGATGTAGTCCGCATCGAGCGTTTCGAGGTGCCGGAGCAGGCGCGTCTTCTGCGCGAAGTTGGGGTTGGCTGCGTCGAGGAAGTCCTGGGCTCCGCTGATCAGGCCCAGGTTCGGAATGCTCGTTTGGATGACGATGTCCTTGATGTTCTCGACCCGGCGGTTCAGGAAGTCCGACAGGGTCATTTCCGGGACGCCGATGCCGAGCGTTGTGTGCAGGTTGGCGCCGCCAAGGTCGGCGTCCACGAGCAGGACCTTCTTCTTCAGGCGAGCGAGGGTTATGCCGATGTTGCCGGTGATCAGGCTCTTGCCGATCCCGCCCTTGCCGCCGCCAATGGCCCAGATCTCTTTTTTGCGAAGGGCATCCTGGAGTTCTATCATTTCGTGACGTTCTCCCCGGCCTCGATCGACGCCTCCGGCCCCGGATCACGGGCCCCGGCTGCCGCCTCGTCGTCCTGTTCGCCGCTCTCCTGCTCCCCGGCGGGGACCTCTTCCATCACGTCTTCCCCGGCCTCGAGCTCCTGAAATTCCTTCAGTGTCGGGAGCGAGGAGAGGTCCTTCAGCCCGAAGTATTGCAGGAACTCCTGTGAGGTTCCGTACATCATCGGCTTGCCCGGCACGTCCTTTTTCCCGACGATCTTGACCAGACGGCGCTCCATCAGGTTCCGCATGATGCCGCCGATATTGACGCCGCGGACCGCCTCGATCTCGGTGCGGGTGATCGGCTGCCTGTAGGCCACGATCGCCAGCGTCTCGAGCGCCGGCTTCGAGAGCTTGGCCGAGACCTTGACGGCCTTGAACTTCCGGATCCAGGAGGCCTGTTCCGGCCTCGTGGCCAGTTGGTAACCGCCGGCCACTTCAACAAGCATGATACCCGCCCCCCGGTCCTCGTACTCCTGCCTCAGCGCGCTGAGCTGCGCCTCGATCTGCTCCGGCGCCGGGCCTTCTAAGACGCCCGTGAGCTTTTCCAGGGAGAGGGGATTCCCTGCCACGAAGAGCAAGGCCTCGATCACCGATTTCAGTTGCAGATCTTCCAAAGCAAAACCTCATCATACACGATTTTGTAACCACGGATAAACACGGGCGCGCTGTCGCGCGCACACAGATGCAAGCACGAGGAATGAAACCGTGTGAGCGAAGCTCCCGTGGTTCCTGCTGCTACATCGCCGATGGATCGCCGAGCCTGCCCAGCGCCACCTTGGCGTTCATCTTCACATCGAGGTCGGTCGACGATTCCATGATCTTCCTGATCTTGGGCATCGCGTCCCTGACCGTGTCGGGGTTCGAACTCCCGATGTTGCCGAGCGCTGCGATGGCGTTCTTGACCGCGTTCGGGTGGCCGCTGTCCAGGTACTGCATGAGTTTCGGTATCAGGCCCGCCACTTCCGACGGATAGTGGAGCCCGATGGCGCCAAGGGCGAAGAGCACGCCGCCGCAGGTGGCCTCCTTCGAGAATTCGAGGACCTCCACGAGCTTGGGCAGGATGCCGCGGATCAGTTCCGGCGCGTTGATGCCGACCTTGCCCAAGGCATGGGCTGCCGCCTCACGTTCGTCATCGTCGCCCTGCTCCAGCATCTGGATCATGCGCGGCACGGCGTCCCTCACGAGGTCCGTGTGGGCAAAGCCGATGTTCCCGATGGCGTAAGCCGCCTCCTGCCGCACGAGGCTCTGGTCGTGTCCCAGCAGCGCTTTCAGCTTCGGAGCGGCCTGCTCAGCCGAGTCCTTGAAGCTGAAGCCGAGATTGCCGACGGCGTTCGCCGCGTCGATCTTGACGAACATGTCCGGGTCATCGAGGAGCGCGATGAGCGCCGGCAGGTGCGGCCGCGTGTCCTGGGGGTAATCGAACCCGACCCGCGAGAGGAGGTTCAGCACGCCGGAGCGCACATCTCCGTCCTTTTCCGCGAGCAGCCCCGCGAGGTCGCCGATGAGCGAGCGGTCCGCGTAGACCGCGGTCTCGATCTCGCCGAACTTCTTCGCAAATGCCAGTGCCTTGATGTCGGGTCTCATGGGTTCCTTCTTGAACCACGGATAAGCAAAGGTACGTTACCATTCTTGGGTGACGGATAATCTCGGGCAAAGCCGGATCGCGCGAATGAAATCCGGTTCTCCCTGTAAATCTGTGTCCGGAAAGGTTTCTGCCTTTTCCTACCCGAACAGGTTCCCCGTGGCGGTGTCGCGGTCCCGGGTCTGGCTGTCCATTACGGCCTTCATGATCCGGATCGCGCCGAACTGCTCGACCTGGAAGACCTTCGCTGCCCGGGTCTTGATCAGTTCGAGGAGCGCCAGGAACGTCCCGATGACCTGCAGGCGGGAGGTGCTTCCCTCGAAGAGGTCGGCGAAGAGAACGCTGTCCACGGTCTCGAGCCGGGCCAGGATCTGCGATATCTTTTCGGTGATCGAGACCGTCTCCGCCGTGACCTCGAACTGGGCGTCCGGCACCCGGGCCATCACGTCCTTGAGCGCCGAGAGCAGGTCGAAGAGGTGAAAGTCGAAGAGCAGGGGCTCATCGTCAGCGGGGACGTCCGGCGCAGTCTCGGCCTGCCTCGTGTAGACCTGCGACCAGGTCTCTTCCTTGCCGCCAAGCGAGCCGGCTGCTTCCTTGAAGCTCTTGTATTCGAGCAGCCTGCGGATGAGCTCGGCCCGGGGGTCGACGCCTTCCTCGTCGGCATCGGGATTCTCGGGCGGAGGCAGCAGCATCCGGGACTTGATATGGGTCAGCGTCGATGCCATCACGAGAAACTCGCCGGCAATCTCCATATCCAGGCTCTTCATGAGTTCGAGGTATTCAAGGTACTGCTGGGTGATGAGGGCGATGGGGATGGAATAGATATCGAGCTCGTGTTTTTTGATGAGGTGGAGCAGAAGGTCCATGGGACCTTCAAAAATCTCGAGTTTGATCTGGTACGACATGGGTGACTGCGCCCCTTCGGAGAACGGCGAATTAACCACCGATGAACACGGCAAAGAAAAAACGATACATCATCACCACGGGTGGATCAGGCAGTCGTGGATATGAATTAGATCAGTGTTTATCCGTGTGCTTGGTTCTCATGGAAATTAGCGTTATTTGCCCGAAAAGTCAAGAGAAAACGTGATCCGCGCACCTGAACCGGATAGCCTCGCGGCGTGGTCGAAACTGCTATAATGGTGGTACCGGGAGGATACCTGTCAATGCCCGTCCCCCGCGACGGCTACACCGAAAAGGAACTGCTCCGCATGATCCGGAAATGGCTTTCCCGCGACCGGGTGCCCCGACGCGTCCAAATCAAGGACACGTCCGACTTTTTCCGGGTCGATTACGACGACGTGGTCGTTCTCGACAGCGTTCCCTATCTCATCAGGAACAACGAGCGCGAGGGCAGGTTCGGGATCGATGACGAGCAGAAGTTCTGGGTCAAGCGCGCATGTGATCTTTTGACCGGCGAGGTCAAGATCCTGAAGTGGGTGTTCAAGGAGCGGTTCAATGCCCGGATCGGCCATCTCGTGTTCGAGTGCGTGCGCAGCCCGCAGAAGGAGGCCAGGATACTCGAACTGGTCCGCGGCAGGCCGGACTTCATGCAGGGCAAGACGGTCCTGGATTCATCGGGGAACCAGCTCCGCATCCTTGATTATATCAAGGGGAAGACACTTGGTCAGCTCGCGCTTGAGCTGGGCAAGGACCACGAGGGCTACTTCCACGAGCATTACCCGGCGCTGCTCGACGAGTTTATCGGTGTCGTCAAGGCGATCCGCTTCCTGCACGAGAACGGAGAAAAGCACGGCGACATCCGGCGGGACCATATCATCAAGGATTCAGAGACCGGGCAATACCGGTGGATCGATTTCGATTTCAATTACCGTCACGGCGAAAGCCGCTTCGGGTTCGATCTGTTCGGGCTCGGCAACGTCCTGCTGTTCCTGACCGGCCGCGGCGACATCACCACGCATCGCCTGCTGCAGGAGCGCCCCGACCTGCTGGACCGGCTGACGGAAGATGACGTCAACATTGTGTTTCACAACCGGGTGAACAACCTCAGGAAGATCATGCCTTACATCCCGGAAAAACTGAACCGCGTTCTGATGCATTTCTCGCTGGGTGCGTCGGTATATTATGAGGAGACCCGGGAGCTGCTGGAAGACCTGGGCGAGGCGCGGGAACATATCGGGTAGCGCGGAGAAGTCAGGGGGGATGGCAGGGAGGAACAACGGGGCTTGACCTGCAGCGTCCGGATCGACCGGATCATGCCGCTCCTTCCTCTCACCTCCCTGAGAGACAATCGGATTTCAGGAAAGGAGCCATCCATGAATATGACAGAATCGCCGATGCCCGGGCCCAGAGACAAGCATTTTCTTATTGCCGTCGATGAGTCCGAGAGCTCACGCCGGGCGGTGCTGTACGTTGCAGACATCATCGGCGGATTTCCGGGGTTCACGGTCACGCTCCTCCGGATCATTCCCGAGCCGGAAGAGGATTTTTTCAGCAGCGAGGCGGAGCTGAACGCCTGGGTCAGGGAACAGATCGACGCCGCCAACACCATGCTCCGGAACTACCGGGAGGTCCTGATCCAGTCAGGCTTTCCCGAGGAGAAGGTCCGCTTCCGCGCCTGCCTCGGTGAATCGAAATCACTGGCCGAGGCCATTCTCGATATACGTTGCGATATGACCTGCTGCACCGTGGTCGTCGGGAGGCACCACAAATCGAAAACCGAGGAGTTCCTGTTCGGGAGCACGTCGAGCAAGCTCGTCCACGAAGCCAAAAATTGCGCTGTGTGGGTCGTGGAATGATTATAATTTAGATTCCCTTTTTCATGAATTTGTGCTATTATGCAACATTATGTCCATCGGACACTCGCGGCACCTGACGAATTCATGAAAGGAGATCGACACCATGTCTTTGCAGTGGACCAACAGCCTCGCAACAGGATCGGCCGAGATTGACGGCCAGCACCAGGAGCTGTTCACGAGGGTGAACAGCCTGCTCAGCGCCTTTGAAAAGGGGACCGTGGCGCGCGAGGAGGTGAGCAGGATCGTTCAGTTCCTGACCGAGTACGTGGTATTTCATTTCGGGACGGAAGAGAAGCACATGGATAAATACGGCTATTCGAGCGCCACGCAGCACAAGGCGCAGCATGCGCAGTTCGTGAAGTCCTTCCTGAAGCTGAAGGACCGGATGCTGATGGAGGGCATCAACCCGAAGCTGACCGATGACACCAAGCAGCTTGTCGTGGACTGGCTGCTCAACCATATCACCTATTCCGACCGCGCGCTCGGCATGTACCTCAAGATGAAGATGTAAGAAGGGCAAGTGACATGCTGTTTACCGCGCAGAAGCTCATCTGGTTCCTCCTGATCCCTCCCGCAAGCCCGATGCTCCTGATGCTTGCAGGCATGCTCCTGACCACGAAGCGGAAGCTCCTTGGCCGGGCCCTGATCCTGTGCGGTTTTGTTGCGCTCTATCTTGTGAGCCTCGGCCTGACGGCCGATGGTATCCTGAAACCGCTCGAAGGACGATATCCCCCCCTGCGTCAGGGCCGGGTGAATGCCGATGCCGTGGTCGTTCCCGGCGGCGGGTCGGTGGACCGGGGCTGGATGAATGCGGAGCCCGTGCCGAACGCGGAGACGCTGTCGCGGCTCGTGCTCGGCGTCGAGCTTGCCAAACGGTTCAAGCTGCCGCTGGTGCTTTGCGGCGGGAACGGCGAGCCCTTTGCCACGACCGTGAGGGACGCAGACGTCATGGCGCGGGCGGTCTCCTCCATGGGCATGCCACCGCAGCAGGTGATCGTCGAGAACGATTCACGAAATACCCTCGAGAATTCCCATGCCGTCCGTAAGCTCGTCAAGGGCGATCGCATTATCCTTGTCACGTCCGCCTATCACCTGCCGCGCGCCGTGGCGATGTTTGAGAAGCGGGGGTTCACGGTCATCCCCGCGCCCGCCTACTATCTCGCCCAGAAACGGCTCCTCTCAGCAGCTTCCTTCATTCCGAAGGCCGTGGAACTCGGTCATTCCTCCGTGGGGATCGCGGAGTGGATCAGCTTGGCGTGGTGGCGGGTGCGGGGTGAGTACTGATCCGCCTGCTCCCGGCAGTTGTCGTTGTCCGCACGGTACGGCAATAGGCGCTGGCGGCTCGCCGGGAAGCACGAGCCGGGTCGCTTCGGATGAAAAGAGACCAAACCGATCTTCTTCGTACCAGTTTCTTCTTCCGGCAGGGCAAGAAGAACTGCGATTGACGCGGGATTTGCTGAACCTGTCTTTTTTCAGCCTTTTTCCATGCCCCCCCGAGCCCGCAGCATGCTTTCTGACCGCATGAAATCAAGACTAAATGTAGTATTGAAATTGGCTTGACATCACAATATGTTGTGGTATACTGCTTCACAGTTTTCTTGAAACAGCGCAGGCGCTTCAATTCTATTCACTGTTATTCATCCAATTCCAAGGCACGGCGGGCGGTAGGCGGTTATGGTGTTTTGTTTGCGTTTACAGAAGACCTGCAAACCCGGCTCTCTTCAGATTAAGAGTCAGTAGTCAGCAACCCATTCAGGGCGATATCCGATCGCCCTGATTTATTTTTTATCCGCGATATCTTCCAAGGAGGGGGTTTATGAAAAGCACGGCTTCCATCCCTGCCCATGCATCCGGTCTCATGCTGAACGAGAACAGCCTGAAGGTTCTTGAAAAACGCTACCTCAAACGCAACGAGGACGGGACCGTTGTTGAAACCGCCGTGGACATGTTCACGCGCGTTGCCCGGACCATCGCCGAGGGGGACCGGGCCTACGGGAAGACGGATGCCGACGTGGAGCGGATTGCGACGGAGTTCTACCGCCTCATGACGTCGCTCGAGTTCCTGCCGAACAGTCCGACGCTCATGAACGCCGGCCGTGAACTGGGCCAGCTGTCGGCCTGTTTCGTGCTGCCCGTGGGCGACTCCATGGACGAGATCTTCGAGTCCGTGAAGCACGCCGCGCTCATCCACAAGTCCGGCGGCGGCACGGGTTTCTCCTTCTCGCGCATCCGTCCCAAGAACGACGTGGTGAAGTCCACGAAGGGGGTCTCTTCCGGCCCGATCTCGTTCATGACCGTTTTCGACGCGGCGACGGAGACCGTAAAACAGGGGGGCACGCGGCGGGGGGCGAACATGGGCATCCTCTCCGTCGAGCATCCGGACATCCTCGACTTCATCACCTGCAAACAGCAGAACGACCGGCTGAACAACTTCAACATCTCCGTGGCCATGACCGACACCTTCATGGACGCTGTGGAGCGGGACGGCGAGTACGACCTGGTCTCCCCGCGCGGCCGGACCGCGGTCAAGCGGCTCAACGCCCGCAAGGTCTTCGATACGATCGTGAACATGGCCTGGAAGAACGGCGATCCCGGGATCATCTATCTGGACCGCATCAACCAGTACAACCCCACGCCGCATGTCGGCATGGTGGAGTCCACCAACCCCTGTGGCGAGCAGCCGCTGCTGCCCTACGAGTCCTGCAACCTCGGCTCGATCAACCTGGCGAAGATGCTGGCTCCGAACGGCCGGGCGATCGATTTCGACAAATTGCGCCACACGGTCCGTCAGGCCGTCCATTTCCTCGACAACGTGATCGATGTCAACCGGTACCCCATCGAGAAGATCAGCCAGATGACGCGGGCGAACCGCAAGATCGGCCTGGGCGTCATGGGCTTTGCGGACATGCTGCTCGAGATGGGCATCCCCTACAATTCCGACGAGGCCGTGCGGTCCGCGGAAACGGTGATGCAGTTCATCACCGATGAAGGCCGGAAAATGAGCGAGGAACTGGCCGCCGAGCGCGGCGCATTCCCGAACTTCAAGGGCAGCATCTATGACCGGCCGGGGATGTCTCCCGTCCGGAACGCGACGGTCACGACCATCGCCCCGACAGGGACGCTCTCCATCATCGCCGGATGCTCGAGCGGCATCGAGCCGCTCTTTGGCCTCACCTTCGTGCGAAAGGTACTGGACGGCGCCGAACTCCTGGAGGTGAACCCCGTGTTCGAACGGGTGGCGCAGGTGCGCGGGTTCTATTCCGATTCGCTCATGAAGGAGATCGCCGAGCATGGCGGGTGCACAAACATCCAGACCGTGCCGGAGGACATCCAGCGGGTGTTCGTGACGGCCCACGATATCACGCCGGAGTGGCATATCAGGATGCAGGCTGCCTTCCAGAAATATACCGACAACGCCGTTTCCAAGACGGTGAATTTTCCTCACAGCGCGACCCAGAAGGACGTGGAAAAGGTGTACCTCATGGCCTACCGGACCGGCTGCAAAGGGGTCACCATCTACCGCGACGGATCAAGGGACGAACAGGTGCTCTCCACCGGCGCGACGGAAAAGGCGCGCAAGGCGGCCGCCGCTGCCGGACAGCACGTGACCGTTGCGTCCGCCTCTCCCGAACTGGCCGAGGATAAGAAGCCCCGCAACCGTCCTCCCCTGACCCATGGGATCACGCAAAAGATCCCCACGGGCTGCGGCAACCTCTATATCACGATCAACGAGGACGAGGAGGGCATTTGCGAGGTCTTCTCGACCATGGGCAAGTCCGGCGGGTGTGCGGCGAGCCAATCCGAGGCCGTCTCCCGCATGGTCTCCCTGGCGCTCCGGTCCGGCGTTTCGCTGGAGTCGATCATCAAGCAGGTAAAGGGCATCCGCTGTCCGTCGCCGGCCTGGGGAGAGGGCGGGTCGATCTTGTCCTGCCCCGACGCGATCGGCCGTGCACTTGAGCGCTATGCCAAGGAAGGGCACGGACAGCGGCAGCACCACAAGCCCAAGACAGCGGCTGCACAGGACCTGCCCACGGTTCCCTACACGTCATCCGACTGCGCTGAAGGCGGCAGCAAGAACCATCTGGGCCTCTGCCCGGAATGTCCCGATTGCGGCGGGCTGCTGGAGTTCGGTGAAGGATGCGCCTTCTGCCGGGGCTGCGGGTTCTCGAAATGCGGGTAATCCCGTCCTGCGGACCAATGGCGCAGGGCAATTCCCATCTCGCCGAAGGCTGCTCGCCAAGCAGGTGTGTCAGGCAGTGTCCTTCGAGTATCGGAGTCGTCATGACCCAGCCGATCGGACCAATCGGAAATTATTCTGGATTTCAACAGACCGGGAGAACATTCTCCCGGTTTTTTTTGGCGCGTAGCAGCAGGGCGCTCGTTTTGACGTGGCCGGGGGGCGTGCGGTTAATTAAAGGAATTTCAAGGAGATCCCCATGAATCTGGAAGAGATCATTATTGAACTTTACCGCATTTCAGAGACAAAAAAATGGGAGGGGCAGAAGAGCGACGAAGCCCTTGCCGCAGCGATCGAAGGAATGGAGAGAATCTGGGAAACAAGGCAGGCGGACCTTCGTAAGAACGCAGCAGCCAGGCAAAACCGAAAGCAGCCCAGGAACTGGTGCTGATCCGCATGCGTCCCGACAAATACCTTCTTATAAATCTCATAAAATGCTTGACATTTATTTGATCTGATTCTAAATTAGGCTTAAATGCTGAGTGTTTCTGTTCCTGCAGTTCTCGAAGTATGCTGAACGCAGTCTGTTCACACGTGCTGTCATCAAGCCCGGGCAATCGGGTCATCAGCTAACCAAGGAGGGGGCGCGTATGGGAAATGAGAGGATCATGCAGTACGAATGCAGGGTATGCGGAAGGAAGATCGACGTCACGAGGACCGGAGATGTTTACGAAGAACCGGTATACTGCTGCGGTCTCGAGGCCGCTCAGGCCACGGCTCCCATCGTTCCGATGGCGTCCGCGACTGCGGCGGTGAAGAGGCCGGCAAAGAAAAAGGCTGCCCGGAAGCCGGCGAAAAAGAAGGTGGCAAAGAAAAAGGCCAAGAAGAAGGCCGCCAAGAAAGCTGCAAAAAAAGCGGTAAAGAAGAAGGCCGTAAAGAAGAAAGCTACGAAGAAAAAAGCTGCCAAGAAGAAGATAACCAGGAAAAAAACCGCGAAGAAGGCAAGAAGAAGATAGCCAGGAATCATGGACCAGCATGAGCCGGCCCCGTTCCTTTTCAGCAGGAGCGCCGGGGACAACCGCGATCTCTCATGACTTCCAGGGCACCCGGAAACCGGGTGCCCTTTTTTGTGTGCCATGGGGTCGGGAACTTGTCTTCTCTTCGCCGTGGCCCCTCCCGCCAGGCGTGCGATCCGGATTTTTTTCATGTTGACTTCCCCTTTTTCCCGCTTTAGGATTGAACCATGAACCTGCGAGTGCGAACGAAGCGGATCAGAAGGCTTGTCGGCCGCGCCATAGGCGACTTCGGCCTGATCGAGAGCCATGATCGCATCCTCATCGGGCTTTCCGGCGGCAAGGACAGCTGGACGCTTCTCACCCTGCTGGACGATCTACGCCTGCGGGCGCCGGTCCCGTTCACGCTCATCGCGGTAACGGTTCACCCGGGCTTCCCGGGGTTCCATACCGTGGGCATCGAGTCCTATCTCCGGGACCACGGCCATGACTTCCGGATCCTGCATGCTCCCGTGCACGATTTGCTGCTTGAAAAGCTCCGGCCCGACGAGACTCCCTGCGCGCTCTGCGCGCGCATCAAACGGGGAGTGCTGTACTCCGCGGCGGTTCAGCTCGGTTGCACCAAGATCGCCCTGGGCCATCATCGCGATGACTTCATTGAAACCCTGCTCCTGAACCTGTTCTTCAACGGCAAGGTCAAGGCCATGGCGCCGCTGCTCCATTCCGATGACGGGAGGAACAAGGTCATCCGGCCGCTCGTCTATGTACCCGAGGACGAGATTTCCCGCTACGCAGTCGAGGCGGGTCTGCCGGTCACGTGCTGCGCCTGTCCGGCCTGCGGAGACCCCGATCAGAAGCGGACGCAGATGAAGAGATTGCTGGCTGGTCTCGAACGGTCGCATCCCGGCATCAAGGCAAGCCTGCTCGCGGCTCTCGGGAGCGTCGAACACCGGCATCTGTTTACCGCGGGAACAGTTGGGCGAGGGGCTGCGCGGGAAGGTGATTCAATTTCCTCTCAGGCCGTGCTGCACGGGTCTCCGAGGCGCCAGGGCGTGAGAGCTTCCCCGTAAAATGGTTGACATTCTGTCGAGCCCAAGCATATAATCACAGGTGGCGGGACCATGGCCTCTACGGTCGGTGCCTCGCCAAACGCTCACCGAGGAGGACCCTATGGCCGAGGCCAAGAAGCTTGGCGAGCTTCTGAAAGAGGTGGGGTTAATCGACGATTTCCAGCTTCAGTCGGCCCTTTCGCACCAGCGGACCTGGGGAGGCAAGCTGGGAGCCATCCTTGTGGAGCTCGAATTCGTGAGCGAGGAGGAAGTGGCAAAAGTCATTGCCGACAAGCTCAAGATCCCTTATGCCAATCTTTTTGAACCCGAAATCCCCGAGGCCAGCCTCAAGTTTATCAAGGCCGAAGTCGCGAAAAGATACAGCGTTGTGCCCGTAAAGAAGGAAGGGGGCGGCCTCGTCGTGGCCATGTCCGATCCCCTGGACATCGAGGTCATGGATTCGCTCCGCTTCGCCACGGGACTGAACATCAAACCTGCCCTTGCCCTCGAGTCTGAAATCAAACTGGCGCTTAGAAAATACTATGATCACGAAGACGTCGTTCGCCGGACCAAGGCTTCGTTCCAGCAGACTGCCCGGAGTTCTTCCGGCAAGATGGAGATCATCCACGGAAGCGATCTCAACATGACGAAGGTCGAGCAGGCAGATCCTTCGTCGGCGCTGCTGTCCAGCCAGGAAACGGCACAGCAGTCGCTCACGGACAACAAGGTGCGGCTGGACGCTCTGATCAGCCTGCTGATCGAGAAGGGGCTGATCACGCGCGATGAGCTGGTCAGCATGGTCTATCAGAAGAAACTCGGGCTGTGACGGGAATGATACGGAAAGCGGAAGCTTCGTGATCAAGGCCCGACCGCTGCCGTACGGGAATGACCTGACCGGCGGCCCACGTTAGGAAAGGCCTACACATGAAAAAGTCGGTTCTTTTTTTTGCGATCATGGTCCTTGCCTGGCAGGCGGCGGCGCAGGACCGCCAGGGACCCCAGATCAGCGTCAAGGAGGTCCGGCACGACCTCGGCGCCGTGGCGCAGGGATCAGCAGCGACGTACGTGTTCGAGATCAGGAACGACGGGACCGAGACGCTGGTCATCGACAGGGTGCAGGCCAGTTGAGGCTGCACCGCTGCGGTGATCAGTTCTGATCACCTGGAACCGGGAGCGAAAGGCAGCGTCAGGGCGACCATTGATACCGCCGGGAGGAGCGGCCGCCTTGAAAAGCACATCACGCTGTATTCGAACGACAGGCGCAATCCGGCTCTTACCCTGACCGTCAGTGTCAACATCATCCCGAAGTAGCAGCAATCCCCCGCTCCCGATTGTCCTGCGAACTATTTTCTTGACAATTTTCTTCGGCTTATGCTACTCTGCTTTGGTTTTTGTCCCGAAAAGCAGTAAAGAGAGGCAGCAAATCTTGAAACAGCACAGACATCCGCAGTATCCCTGCGACACGCCAACCCCGGGCATAGGTCCCGCCCCGGCAGGACGTTAACATTCTTCGTGCGTGGCGATCACGCACAATAATCCGAACAACAGCATTTCCACGGGAATAATCACGATCAAGACTTTGGAGGGAATACCCATGCAAAAAAAATATCTCTTGGCGCCAGGCCCGACCCCCGTCCCGCCGGAGGCGCTCCTTGCCATGGCCATGCCGATCATCCATCACCGCGCGCCGGACTTTCTGCCGGTGCTCGATTCTGCGAAAAAAGGCCTCCAGTGGATCTATCAGACCAGGAACGACGTGCTCATCCTCTGCGCCACCGGTACCGGCGGCATGGTCGGCTCGGTCACGAACTTCCTGTCCCCCGGCGATGACGTGCTGGTGGTCAACGGCGGCAAGTTCGGCGAACGGTGGACCAAGATCTGCCAGGCCTACGGCATGAAGGTCGAGGAACTGATGGTGGAGTGGGGCTACGCGGTGAAGGCCGACCAGGTCGAGGCCGCGCTCAGGAAGAACCCGAAGATCAAAGCCGTGTTCGTCCAGGCGAACGAGACCTCGACCGGCGTGTACCATGACGTCAAGACAATCGCCGCGGTCGTCAAGAAGACCGATGCCCTCTTTGTCGTCGACGCCATTTCCGCCCTCGTGGCCCATGATATCCGGACCGACGAGTGGGGCATCGACGTCATGATCGGCGGCTCGCAGAAGGGTGTGATGCTGCCCCCGGGGCTTGCCTTCGTTTCGGTCTCCGACAAGGCCTGGAAGATGGCCGATTCCGCCAAGACGCCGAAGTTCTACTTCAACTTCAAGAAGGAACGCGAGAACCTCGCCAAGAACCAGACCAACTTTACCTCGGCCGTGACGCTCATCATCGGCCTGAATGAGTGCATCAGGATGCTCCAGGCCGAGGGCCTCGACAAGGTCTTCGCGCGTCATGACCGGTTGGCACGGGCGACGCGCGCCGCCGCAGCGGCCCTGGACCTCAAGCTCTTCCCGAAGGAAAATCCGTCGAACGCGCTCACGGCCATCGAGGCGCCGGCCGGCGTCGACGGCCAGGCGATCTACAAGAACCTGCGCGAGAAGTACGGCATCACCGGCGCCGGCGGGCAGGACAAACTCAAGGGCAAGATCTTCCGCATCGCCCATCTGGGCTACGCCGACACCTTCGACGTGATAACGGCAGTCGCCGGGATCGAAATGGTCTTGAAGGGCCTGGGCCACCCAGTGAAACTGGGAACGGGCGTTGCCGCAGCGCAGGAAATATTGATGAAATAGCATGTAAAACCACGGGTCCGGCCGCGCCGGACGCACGGATGGGCACCGGCAGGAACAACGAAGACGAAGTGCATGGTGCGGCGTTCCCGTGTTCATCCCTGGTTATATCCGGTTTTGGAGGAATGTATGAAGGTTCTCATCAGCGACAACCTCTCCCCCGTAGGCGTGGAGATTCTCAAGAAGGCCGGGCTCGAGGTGGACGCCCGGAGCAAGACCGCGCCCGAGGAGATCGAGAAGATCATCGGCGACTACGACGCGCTCATTATCCGTTCGGCCACCAAGGTGACGGCCGGCCTGCTCGAAAAGGCCGGGAAACTCAAGGTCGTGGGCCGCGCCGGAAGCGGCCTGGACAACGTGGATACGCCTGCCGCAACCAAGAAGGGCGTCGTGGTCATGAACACGCCCGGAGGCAACACCGTGACGACCGCTGAACATACCATCGGCATGATCTTCGCCTGCGCCCGCATGATCCCGCAGTCCTATGCATCGCTCAAGGCCGGGAAATGGGAAAAGAAGAAGTTCGAGGGTGTGGAACTCTATGACAAGACCCTGGGCGTGATCGGGCTGGGGGCCATCGGCGGCGTCGTGGCGAACCGCGCCATCGGGCTGGGGATGAAGGTCTTGGCCTATGATCCGTTCATCTCGACGGAGAAGGCAAAATCGCTCGGCATCGAACTGGCGGACCTGCCGACGATCTACAAGCGGTCCGACTTCATCACGGTCCATACGCCCAAGACCAAGGAGACCGCGAACCTGATCAACAAGGACACCATCGCCCAGATGAAGGAAGGCGTGCGCATCATCAACTGCGCCCGCGGCGGCATCATCAACGAGCAGGACCTCTACGAGGCTCTCAAGAGCGGCAGAGTGGCAGCAGCCGCCTTCGATGTGTTCGAGAAGGAGCCGCCCGAGAGCCACCCGCTGCTCACGCTGGACAACTTCATCGCGACGCCGCACCTCGGCGCCTCAACCCGGGAGGCCCAGGACAACGTGGCGATCGCCGTTGCCGAGCAGGTCGTGGATTATCTCGTAGCCGGGACCGTTCGGAACGCCGTGAACGTGCCCTCGGTGCCGGCCGACCAGCTCCCCACGCTCTCGCCGTACATCAACCTCGCCGAGCGCATGGGCCTGTTCATCGGCCAGCTCGTCGAGGGCGGCCTCACCCAGGTGACCGTGGAGTATAGCGGTGAAGTGGCGAACCTCAAGCAGGAGCCGATCACGCTGGCCGCACTCAAGGGGCTGCTCACGCCCACGCTGCAGGAGAACGTGAACTATGTGAACGCCCCGCTGATCGCCAAGGACCGCGGGATCGACGTGAAGGTATCCCGGTCAAGCGGGACCACGGAGTACACGAGCCTGGTCACGCTGCGGATCAAGGCGGGAGCCAAGGACCTGTCCGCCGCAGGCACGCTCAACAGCAAAAAGGAGCCGCGCATCATCCAGGTGGACAACTTCCCGATGGAGACCGTGCCCGAGGGGACCATGCTCGTGCTCATGAACAACGACAAGCCCGGCGTGATTGGCGGCATCGGAATGCTCATGGGCCAGAACGGCATCAACATCGCGCGCATGCAGTTTGGCCGCGAGCAGCAGGGCGGCCTGGCCATGTCGGTCGTGAGCGTCGACAGCACCGTGTCCGATGCCGTGATGGCCAAGATCAAGCAGCTGCCGAACGTGCTGTCGGTGAAGCAGATCAAAATCTAAAAAAACGCAGAGTGAAGATTGAACAGTTGCTGATCACTCTTTATTGATCAAAGAACTTCAATTTTCATTCTTCAATGCAGCAAGGAGTCACCATGCCAGTCTTAGTCGTCGTCGGCGCCCAGTGGGGTGACGAAGGCAAGGGAAAGATCATCGACCTGCTCACGGAAAGGGCAGACGTGGTCGCGCGCTACCAGGGCGGCCACAATGCGGGGCATACCGTAGTGGTGGGCAAGAACGAGTTCATCCTGCACCTCGTGCCCTCGGGGATCCTGCACAGGGGCAAGACGTGCATCATCGGCAACGGCGTGGTCGTTGATCCGGCCGCGCTGATCGAAGAGATGGACGCGATGACCAGGAGGGGCGTCCGGTTCGACGAGAGCCTGCTCATCAGTAAGAATGCCCATCTCATCATGCCCTACCACAAGGCCCTCGATGTGGCGAGCGAAACGCAGAAGGGGACCCGGAAAATCGGGACCACCGGCCGCGGCATCGGGCCGGCCTACGCCGACAAGATCAACCGCAAGGGCATCCGGATGGCCGATATGCTCGACCCGAACATGTTCCGGGAAAAGCTTTCCTGCAGTTGCACCGAGGCGAACTTTCTGCTGGACCGCTTCTACAAACAGCCGCTCGTGCAGCAGGACCGCGTCTTCGACGAATACATGGCCTATGCAAGGCGGCTGAAGAAGTATATCAGCGACACGACGCTGTTCCTGAACCAGTCCATCGCGAAGAAGAGAAAGATCCTTGCCGAGGGCGCCCAGGGCACGCACCTGGACATCGACCACGGCACCTATCCCTTCGTGACCTCGTCGAGCCCCACGGCGGGCGGTGCCTGCACCGGGCTTGGCATCGGGCCGAACACGATCTCGGACGTGATGGGAATCGTGAAGGCCTATACGACGCGGGTGGGCAGCGGCCCCTTCCCCACCGAGCTCGAGAACAACACGGGTGAACTGCTGCGAGCGCGCGGCAAGGAGTTCGGCGCGACGACGGGAAGGGCGAGGCGCTGCGGATGGTTCGACACGCTCGTTGTGAGGCACGCCGTACGCGTGAACGGCATGACCTGCGCCGCCATCACCAAGCTCGACGTGCTCGATGACATGGACGAGCTCAAGATCTGCGTCGGTTACAAGTACCGCGGAAAACTGTACGAGGAGATGCCCTCAGAGCTGGCAGTGCTCGAGAGGGGGACCCCCCAGTACATCACCATGCCAGGATGGAAGGAAAGCACCATCGGCATCACCCGGTACGGGGATCTTCCCAAGAAGGCCCGCGCCTACGTGGAAAAGATCTGCAGGCTCTCGGGCGTGAAGCCCACGATCATCTCGACCGGAGCGCGCAGGGACGAGACCATCATCCTGGAGCAGCCGTTCAAGAAGGCAGCTGCCCGGAGATAGGTCCCGACGGAAAAAGACATTCCGGAAACAATGTCAAATGATCTGGTATTTTAATTTGGAACGTTACCTGGTGCGGGAAATTTTATTGACAATACTCCGAAAACTCTGATAATATACGCCTCTTCGCGTGAAAGCGCGGGCCGGTAGCTCAGTTGGTAGAGCACCGCCCTTTTAAGGCGGGTGTCCTGGGTTCGAATCCCAGCCGGCTCACCACTTAAATCCAGTTATGAGTTGTGAGTTCATTAAATGATTCAAAGCAAGACTTATAACTCAGAACTAAGGACTCCGAACTAAACTGATTATCAATCCGTCCCCATCGTCTAGCCCGGCCCAGGACACCGCCCTTTCACGGCGATAACGGGGGTTCGAATCCCCCTGGGGACGCCAAAAAATCAAAGAGTTACGGCGATTGCCGTAGCTCTTTTTCTTTGGATTGTTCCGAAATTGTTCCAAAATCGCGGTAGCTTTTCTCCAGCTGGCTGATCGCACTCACCAGATGCTGCGGTCCGATGTGTGCGTAGCGTCTCGTCATTCGGGTGTCCTTGTGGCCCATGAGATCGGCGAGCGTGTCGAGGTCGATTCCCGCCTGTCTGTTCCATGATGCAAAGCAGTGCCGAAGATCATGGAACCGGAAGTCCTCTATCTCTGCCTTCGAGAGTGCATCCTTGAAAGCCCGCTGCACCTGCATTGCGCTGTAGCGTTTTCCGTCCGCGTCGCAGAACACATAAGGACTGTTCAAGTGCGTCACCTTCGTGGCTTCTTTCAGGGCTTCCAGTGCAGGGGCCGCAATCGGGATGATCAGCGCTTCGCCGTTCTTGGTCTCGGACCCGTCAAGCGAGATCGTCCTGTTGAAGATGTTCACCTGGCTGCGCTTCAGGTTCAGGATGTTGCCCTTCCGTAAACCCGTCCAGGCTGCCGCGATCACCGGGCCCCGAAGCCACACTTCGCACTTCTCAAGGAGCTTGTGGTATTCCGCGAACGAGAGATACCGCAGCCGCTTCTTGTCCGCCTTCGCGATCATTTC